>JAIRTU010000167.1 GCA_031254735.1 Bacteroidales bacterium
CCAAAAATTTTTCTTAGAAAATTTGCCATTTTTATATGTATATATTTCCGTATCAATAAACCTGCAAAGATACGAAATATTGCAATAGGAATGCAGATATATAAAGGAAAATCTTATCAACAGGGAAGGTTTGTCTGTTGTCATCAACGAAATGCAACGAAAGAGGGCAGACAGCAAGAAAGGATTTAGGAGCCTTCGTGGTGTGGATTGGAGTTTTTTTTGCACATATTTTCAGCAAATGAAAAATATATCAAAAAAAGTTGTACCTTTGCACCCTGACTTTATCGGGATATAGCGTAGTCCGGTTATCGCGCCTGCTTTGGGAGCAGGAGGTCGCAAGTTCGAATCTTGCTATCCCGACTTAATTTTACTTGAAAACAATGAGTCTTACTCATTTAGAAGAAATCCACACATCAACGATACAGACAATATAATTTTGTATTTAGATATTCAATACAAGTAGAATATTATTCCTCAACAATTTTCATATAAATTTAATACCGATATATCCTTTCGGGTGTTGGAATAATTATGAAAGATTGCGTTCTTTCATCAGGCGTTCGATGTCTTCCGATTTTACCGGAACATCTGCCATAAGGTCAATCGGGGTATTTCTAACCAACATCATGGTTTCGATGCGTATGCCGACAGATTCGTTGGGAATATAAATGCCCGGTTCGCAAGAAAGCACCATGTTTTCGTCAAACACAATATCTGTTGTTCCAACGTCATGCACGTCCAAGCCGACAAAATGAGAAATGCCATGCATAAAATATTTTTTCACCCATTCATGTTCGGAATGCTGTTTCTGTACATCTTCTTTGGAAAAAAGTCCCAAACCGATCAACTCCAATTCCATAAACGCACAGACTTTCTTATAGACTTTGGCAATGCTCATTCCGGGAACAAACAGCGTTTTCGCATATTCATACACTCGATAACAGGCATCATACACTTGCTTTTGGCGAGCGGAAAACGTTCCGTTTACAGGAATTGTCCGACTGAGGTCAGCCGCATAGTTGCGATATTCCGCCCCAAAATCCAACAGAAGCAAATCGCCGTCTTTACAGACCGAATGATTTCGGGAGTAATGCAACACACAGGCATTTTTCCCCGATGCCACAATCGGGTCGAAAGCATGCGAACGAATTTGAGAACGGATAAACTCATGCGTAATTTCGGCTTCTATCTGATATTCGGCAGTTCCGGGTTTTACCGTGCGAAGTACTCGGTCGAAAGCCTTAGCCGTTATATTGCAGGCATGTTGCATCAAAGACAATTCTTCTTCCGATTTTATCAATCGCAAATCTCGCAAAAAGGGGAACAATCTGCAACAGGTGTGCAAGGGATATTTTGCCTGTATCTGTTGAATATGCCGTTGTTGTGCCGATGGTACGAAAGAAGAAAATTTCACGCTCTCCGACATATCGAAATATACATTCTGACTGTGATACATCAAGTTTTGCAAAACAGTATCAAACTCGGACACCGCAAAAACCGTCTTCACGCCGGAAATTTCTTCGGCTTGTTGTTCGGTGCAGGCGTCGCCTTCCCAAAGAGCCGCTTTTGCCGTATTTTCTTCCATAAATAGAATTTCCCGCATGTTCTTTTCGGGGTGTTCGGGACAGAGGGCAAGTACCGTTTGCGGCTGATTTATTCCTGAAAGATAAAATAAATTGGAGTTTTGACGAAACGGAAAACACTGATCGCCTGTTCGAGGCATTTTGTCGTTGGAAAACAAAAGCACCAACGCTTTTTCTTCCAAAACAGATGTTAAGCGTTTGCGATTGTTCTCAAAAAAGGAAGCCGGTAAGTTCATTTCTTTTTAAGCCTTCGCATGAATGGCTTTGGTAGGGCAACCGTCCATACATTTTGCACAAGCCGTACATTTTGAACCGTCTATCAAAGCCACATTATCATTAACCGTAACCGCCGAAAACTCGCAGGTCTTTTCGCATTTTTTGCAACCGATACAGGCAACCGAACAGTTTTTCTTTGCCTCGCCGCCTTTTTCTCTGTTCATGCACGCCACATACACAACGCCTTTTTCATGCACAGGAACAATATCTATAATAGAACGCGGGCAAGCTTTTACACATGCTTTGCAAAAAACACAGGCTTTTTCGTCTATCACAGGCAGTTTTGTGTGCGGATCTATTCCGATAGCACCAAATTGACAGGCAGAAACACAGTCGCCACAGCCCAGACAGCCAAAAGCACAGCCGCTTTCTCCCACTTCCAAACTGTTGAAAAAAGCACAGGAAGCAATAGAATCGTAAGCCGTTTTCGCCGGAGCATTTTCACAACTTCCATTGCAGCGAACCACCGTTTTTCGAGGAGTCTCCTCTTGAACAACTCCGCCAAACAATTGCGAAATAGCCGAATTGACCGAAGAGCCTCCGGGTGGACAGGAAAAACCGTCCAATCCGTTATTTTTCACCACATTCTCGGCAAAATTCCTGCAACCGGCAAAGCCGCACCCGCCGCAATTAGCCCCCGGCAACAACAAAACAACTTCATCTATCTTCGGGTCTTCGTATACTTTAAACTTTTGAGAGACAAAATACAGCAACAAGGCTGCCAATATTCCAA
>JAIRTU010000219.1 GCA_031254735.1 Bacteroidales bacterium
CATGCGTACAATTTGTTTTTATTTTCAGGTACATCAGCCTTTTCGGTTGAAAAGATATAAATTTTTCGATATTGGAAACGATCATTATTATTATAACGATCACGCCAACCGGTCGATTATGCGTAAAGTTGCTCAAAAATGTTATTTGCCTGCCAATGCGGTTTTTCTTGATTTGATCAAAGAATACGGTTCGCGTTTCAAGATAGCGTATTCCATTTCGGGAGTTGCATTGGATCAGTTTGAAATGTATGCACCGGACGTTTTGGAAAGTTTTCAAAAGCTGGTAGCCACAGGAAATGTTGAAATTTTGAGCGAAACCTATTCGCATTCGCTGTCTTCGTTGCGGCACAGAGAAGATTTTGAACGGCAGGTGAAGATGCACAAAGAGAGAGTAAAGCAGTTTTTTGGAGTAGAACCCGCTGTTTTTCGGAATACGGAATTGATCTATTCCGATCAAATAGGCAGTTATATTGCCGATATGGGCTACAAAGGCATGATTACCGAAGGGGCAAAGCATATTTTGGGTTGGAAAAGTCCCAATTATCTTTATTGCAATGCCGTCAATCCCAAATTGAAGATTTTGCTTAAAAATTTCAAACTCTCCGATGATATTGCGTTCCGTTTTTCAAATCGTCAGTGGGAAGAATATCCTTTGACCACCGAAAAATTCGGAAGCTGGCTCAACGCATTAGACCCCAAAGAAGAAACGGTAAACCTCTTTATGGATTACGAAACTTTTGGCGAACATCAATGGGAAGAAACCGGAATTTTTCATTTCTTGCGGGCGTTGCCGCATGCCGTGTTCAGCTGTTCCGATTATACTTTTTCTACGCCGAGCGAGTTGGTACGCTTCTGCGATCCGGTGGGGACGATACATGTTCCTTATCCTATTTCGTGGGCTGACGAAGAACGCGACCTTACCGCATGGTTGGGAAACGAACTTCAAGATGAGGCGTTTAACAATTTGTACAACCTCTACGACCGAGTGAAAAAAGTGGACAAACCCGATATTTGGAAAGACTGGCTGTATCTGCAAACCAGCGATCACTTTTATTATATGTGTACCAAATGGTTTTCCGACGGCGACGTTCACAAATATTTCAACCCTTACGATTCTCCATACGAAGCCTTTGTTAATTATATGAATATCCTTAGCGATTTTATGATCCGACTCGACAGAGCCGAATAAAAACATTGTTCATCATCACATTCAACCGAAAACATGTATGAAGAAAATAAAATATTTCTTTCCCTCGATTGTCTGGCAAGCAATTATTTTGGTGTTGATAATTGTTCCGGGCAATTATATTCCTTATGTGCAAACGTTTGCCGATTGGCTGCAATGGGATAAAATAGTACATCTGTTCCTTTTCGGACTGTTGAGCATGACTTTGTTGTGGGGATTTTTCAAAGTCAAACGCCTTGCGTTGCCGATGTATCTGTTTGTTTTTCTGTTTTCTGCACTATGGGGCGGCGTAACGGAATATCTTCAATATTGGTTGGACGTCGGGCGAAACGGGAATATCTACGATTTCTCCGCCAATCTTTTGGGGAACGGCTTGGGCTGTTTTTTCTTCTTTTTGATAAAAAAAGAAAAGACAACTATCCCCTCCGACAGCCAACAACACAAATGCCGATAGAGCCGCAGCCCGATTTACTTTCTCAATCGTGCCACCGGAATACCCAATTGTTCGCGGTATTTGGCAACGGTTCGACGAGCGATATTGTATCCTTTTTCGTTTAAGATATTGCAGAGTTCCAAGTCGGTAAAAGGTTCGTTTTTGCTTTCTGCCTCTACGGTATCCAAAATTATCTTTTTAATTTCGTGAGAAGAAACCTCTTCGCCGTCGTCTTTGGTCATCGATTCGGAGAAGAAAAATTTCAAAGGATACACACCATAAGGCGTCAACACATGTTTGAGACGCACCACCCGCGAAACGGTGGAAATATCCATTTCTATTTCGGTGGCAATATCTTTGGTAACCATAGGTTTTAGTGTCATCTCGTCGCCGCTGAGGAAAAAATCTCGTTGGTAGTTCATAATGGCGTCCATCGTTTTGTACAGGGTCTGTTCCCGCTGCGAAAGTGCCTCGATAAACCAGCGAGCCGCATTTACTTTTTGTTTGACAAAATTCATCGCCTCTTTGCGTTCGGCGTTGCTGATGGCTTTTTTGCTTTGCAATTCTTTATACAAACTCTGATACATCTTTCCTACCCGCAATTCGGGCAGGTTTACACCCTGCAACGACAACTCTAACTGCTGCGTTTTCTCATTGACGGAAACAACAAAATCGGGAACAATATAATTAATGTCTTCCACCGAAGAAAAAATAGACCCCGGCTTGGGCGATAGTTTCAACAGGCGGGCTAACGCCGCTTCAAACTGCGAATCGGAACAGGATAAGCCTTTGCGGATACGCTCGAAATGTTTTTTGGTAAATTCATTAAAATATTTGTCCACAATTCGTTTTGCCAGCATCACTTCCGGTTGGTCTTTGTCGACAGCACGTTCCAATTGAATCGATAAACATTCCTGCAAGGTTCTTGCACCTATTCCGGGCGGGTCAAACTTTTGAACAACATCAACAATCAATTGGTTTAACCGTTCTTCGGTAGTGGATATGTTCATGTTGAACAGCAGATCGTTGACCATATTTTTCTCCGAACGCGACATATATCCGCTTTCGTCTATATTGCCGATGAGAAAAACCGCTATCGCCTCGTCTTCTTCCGACAAATCGAACATGCCCAACTGTGCCAGCAAGCTCTCTTGAAAGCTTTCGTGAGAAACATACATGCTGTCGCGATTGAGTTGTTCTTCGTCTTTGTTTGCGTGGGAGGCGGAAGGGATATAGTCAAAGTTTTCGTAATCGTCTGCGAAATAATCGTCCATATTAATTTCCGGCTCGTTGGAAAATTCTTCACCATTAGCCTCTTCTTCTTTTCCTTCCGCACCTTCCGACTCTATGGAAGGATAATCGTCCTGCTCGTTGTCATTATCAAAGGCAGCTTCTTCGTTGTTTGCTTCTTCGTCTTCTGTCAGTTCCAATGCCGGATTTTCTTCCAACTCCTGTTCAATTCGTTGTTCCAGCGATGCAACAGGTATTTGCAGCAACCGCATCAACAATATCTGTCGAGGGGACAGCTTTTGTTGTAATTGCATTTCTTGCTTTTGGGATATCATAAAAATTTATTTTATTAACGACCTCTTATAAAAATATTCTATCTTGTTTTTCCATGGACAAAGATAGTCATTTTTTACATGAAGAAACGATATACTGTTATTTTTTGTTCAAAACATTTTGGCAAAATTGGG
>JAIRTU010000237.1 GCA_031254735.1 Bacteroidales bacterium
AGCAAGCGAAACCGATATGTATGAAAATGCTTATCCGTCGCTTTCCATTCGTACATATCCCAATCCTGCCGGCAACAGCCTTAACATATTGTCGGAAAATGCGGATATACAAAGAGTTGACCTGTACAACATGCAAGGGCAACTTATCAAAGAAGAACAACTCATCAATAATACAATAGATATTTCTTATTTACCGGCAGGAATATATTCTTTGCGTATTATCACCGAAAAAGGAGTTGCCGTTAAAAATATTATCAAGCAGTAAAACAACATCTTACGATTATTTTATAAAAAAAACTCTTTAAGGAGCAAATCTTTAAAGAGTTTTTTCTATTTTTGTAAATTATATTTAACCCGAAAATAATTACAGGTTCTTATGAAAAACATCATCGCAATAATTTTTATAACGTTGGTTATCAACACAGTGGCTCAACCGACAGATTTTTCTAACATTGTAATGGAAAACAGGATATATCATGAAGATATTATCTCCATGAAAGTTGACAATCCCGAAATGAATTTTTCGCTGCCCATTATCACGTTAAACTCTTCGGAATATCTCAGATTGACTTTTGATGATATTGGCGAACAGTCGAAATACCTGAAATACACATTTATTCACTGCACATACGATTGGAAACCTACGGAAAATTTTCGTCCGATCGATTATATGAGCAAATTTGCCGAAGGCGATATTGTTGATTACCAAACTTCGGTAACGACAATGCAATATTACGCCAACTATTGGTTGGATTTTCCCAATAATGACGTCGGGGTGAACAAATCGGGGAACTACATATTATATGTATACGAAGACAATAACGGCGAATATATTCCTGTGCTTACTCATCGTTTTTGCATGGTGGAAAAATTGGTAAATATTACACCCAATATCCAACAGTCGTCCAACATAGCAACCCGCTATACCAAACAGGAAGTCTCTTTTCAAGTAGAAATGTCCCGCTTCAAGGTAAACAATGCAAGCAGAAATTTAAAAGTGGTCGTTTCGCAGAATGCCCGCACGGACAACGCCTATATTGCAAGCACTCCTCAATCGGTTGCTGCCGATGTATTACGTTTCGGACGTCCCGACGAGATTGTATTTGAGGGCGGCAGCGAGTTCAGAGTGTTCAATATCCGTTCGTTGCGAAGTACGATGGAACATATTTCCCGCCATGCTTTCGGCGACGGACAAAATCATACGTATGTCTATGTGGATAACGAACGTGTGCATTTGGCGTATGAAGACAGAATGGACATCAACGGTTGCTATTTTATTGCTGCCGACGACGGTTTTTCGCTTCAACATGCCGATTATACCAATGTATATTTTTCGTTGCAATGTATGCCTCCAAAAGATGCAGACATTTATATTTACGGAGAATTGACCAATTGGACGCTGTCGCCTCAATATAAATTGGATTATCATCAATACCGAAAACAATGGGAAGTGGCTTTGTATCTGAAAACAGGATATTACAATTACACTTACATCGCCCTGCCGAAAGGAAAGACAGAAGGCACTTTTATGTATACCGAAGGCAGTTTTTGGCAAACGGAAAATCGCTATACTTTTTTAGCCTATTACAACGGCGACGGACTTCAATACGACCGAATTATCGGATACACGCAAACCTGTTCCTTTGAAAAAGAAGGACAGCAAAAAAAACTGTTCGATTTCAAATGGCATGATTAAAAATCATCTATTCTTCCCGATAAACCGTATGACTTAATTGCAGTCGGTCTAAACTCAATCGCACTTTCAACCATTTGTCCAACTGTTCTGCATCTGTTTCTTTCGGTTTTTCTGTCCAGACGATATATGCCGTAGGAATGGTATCTGTCGATAAGGTTTTTATATCGGTATAAATCATTTTCGAGACAGAAAAAGAATGTATGTTGCCGAATTGCACTTGAATTTCTTTGGCAATTTGTTCACTTGGAATAATTTCGCCCTGCATATTGGTAATTTCTTCTTTGTAGCGGGCAATTTCATTGCTGAGAAAGAGGTTTTGTTTATACAAATCTTCCATCACTTCGCCGCTTATGCTCATATCGTTGTCGTGCATCAGCTGACGGACAATGAGGCGTGTATTTTTCAATCCGAAATCAGGCAGTTTTTGCTGCAATTCTTCTATTTGTTCATTTTCTAAATGCCTTCCTATCAATGCGATTGTAATGGTGGACAAATCGCTCGAATACGATCGGGACGAATTGACAATCTGAGCGTCTTCCAACAACGGATTATGTTCCAAATCGTTCATAAAACGGATTGCACTCGAATTGAAAGACGATTCTTTTATCATATTAACCGCCATAAAAATGCTTGGAATACAAACAAGTATGGTAAAAAGATAAATGGATCGGTTTACTTTTTTAGCAGTTTGAGGATTGGTATAAGCATGTTTTGGCAGTTTGAGGTAATAAGTCATCACGCAGGTAGCCAAAGCAATAAAAAACGAATTGATAAAAAACAGATAAAACGCCCCGAAAAAGAAATTCCATTGTCCTGTTGCCAATCCGTAACCTGCTGTACACAAGGGCGGCATCAACGCTGTGGCAATGGCTACACCCGATACGATCAGAATTTTATCACCTTTTCGAGAATACGCCACAATGCCCGCCAAACCGCCGAAAAAGGCTATCAAAACATCGTAAATGGTAGGACTTGTCCTCGCCAAAAGTTCCGATTGAGCATCGCTCAAAGGAGAAATCAGAAAATAAAGCGTTGAAGCCATAATACTGATCAGCACCATAGAACCGAAATTTTTCAAGGAACGGTTCAGCATTTTGTTATCGCTGATTCCTACCGCAAGCCCCACGCCCATAATGGGTCCCATCAATGGAGAAATCAACATCGCACCGATAATTACAGCCGTAGAATTTACATTCAAACCCACCGAGGCAACAATAATGGCAAAAACCAATATCCA
>JAIRTU010000047.1 GCA_031254735.1 Bacteroidales bacterium
AATATTTTGCATTATTTTATTGTATATCAACAAATTACATGTATGTTTCACGTGAAACACAGTTTACCGACCCAAAAAAACCAACAAAACCGAGACGTCGGAAGGAGATACGCCGCTTATTCGAGAAGCCTGCCCAATCGTCGACGGTTTTATCTTGGACAATTTTTGCCGAGCTTCGATAGAAAGAGATTGCAAAGAATGATAGTCGAAATCGGAAGACAGTTTGATGCCCTCCAAATCCAACATCTTTTGAGCTATCGATTTTTCTTTTTCAATATAATTTTCGTATTTGATCAACACTTCTACTTCGTCAATGATTTCTTGGGAATAATTTTTTTCTGTCAAATAATCGTTAACAACATCCAATTCTTTTCGCAGTTCTTTCAAAAATATTTGAGGGCGAAGCAAAAGTTGCGAAACCTTCGTCCGTTGCAAAACAGGAGAAAATTGTTGCCTCTCCAAAAAAGGATTTATCAGGCAAGGATCAACCGACAGGTTTTTCAAATACGAAACCAACTCGTGTATTTGATGTTCTTTCTCTTGGAAAGCCTTATATCTTTCTTCGCCAATCAAACCTGTTTTGTACGCTATGGGAGTCAGTCGCAAATCGGCATTATCCTGACGCAACAAAATTCTGTATTCGGCACGGGAAGTAAACATTCGATAGGGTTCGTCCACGCCTTTTGTAACCAAATCGTCTATCAAAACGCCAATATACGCCTGATCTCTTTTCAAGACCAGAGGCTCGTTGTTTTGCAGTTTTTTGCAAGCGTTGATTCCCGCTATCAAACCCTGTGCGGCGGCTTCTTCGTAGCCTGTTGTTCCATTGATCTGTCCCGCAAAAAACAAATTTTCTATTCGTTTTGTTTCCAGACTGTTTTTCAACTGTGTCGGATCGAAATAATCGTATTCTATTGCGTATCCGGGTTTCAAAATATACGCCTGCTCAAAGCCCGAAATTTGATGCAAAGCCTCTATTTGAATATCTTCGGGCAAAGACGAAGAAAAGCCGTTTAAATAGTACGAATATTCGTTTTCGGTTTCGGGTTCTAAAAACAAATGATGTTTTTCTTTGTCGGAAAAGCGTTCTATTTTATCTTCAATCGAAGGGCAATAGCGAGGACCCGTCCCCTGAATACGTCCTTGAAACATGGGCGATTTATCGAAACCTTTGCGTAAAACAGCATGCACTTTTTCCGATGTATAGGCTATCCAACAACTCCTTTTTTTCAAATTCGATTTTATGTTCAAAAACGAAAATCCGCCTGTATTATCTTCTCCTTTTTGTTCTTCCATTTTGGAAAAATCTATGGTTCTTCCGTCTATCCGAACAGGCGTTCCTGTTTTGAGTCGGGCAGTGTTGAAACCCAACTCCCGCAATTTTCGGCTCAATCTTTCCGAAGCCTGCTCGCCTATTCGTCCTCCCGAAAAGTTGACTTCTCCCACATGAATTATTCCGTTTAAAAAAGTGCCGTTGGTCAAGATTACCGCTTTGGCAAAAATTTCTTTTCCCAATTTTGTCTTTACGCCAAAAACCGTTTGGTTTTCTACAATCAAATCTTCAACCGTATCTTCCCGCAAAAAAACACGCGGGTTCGATTCTAAAACAGAACGCCATTCCATAGAGAATTTTGCTTTATCGCATTGCGATCGCGGACTCCACATAGCAGGACCTTTCGAGCGATTGAGCATACGAAATTGTATGGTAGACTTGTCGGCTACTATCGCCGTATATCCGCCCAAAGCATCAATTTCGCGAACTATCTGTCCCTTGGCAACACCGCCAATGGCAGGATTGCACGACATTTGAGCAATCGTATCTATATTCATCGTAATTAAAAGCGATCGATAACCCAAATTAGCCGCTGCCGCCACTGCCTCGCAGCCTGCATGACCTCCTCCTGCAACAATAATATCAAATTCCTGCTCCATCTCTGCAAAACAGCCTATGTTTCACGTGAAACATCATTATAAATAATTGGATTTTAAACAATTGAATTAAATTTCTGCAAATAATAGTCCTCTTTTTCACGCATTTGCCGCTGCTCCTGTTCTGTTTTGTCTTTGTATTGGCACAAATGCAAAACACCATGCACAATCACCCGCAACATCTCTTGAAAACAACGCTGTTGATAGGCTTTCGCATTTTCTTTCACCCTGTCGACACTGATAAAAATATCGCCCGAAATATGGTTTTCTTTGGTAAAATCAAAGGTGATAACATCGGTGAGATAATCGGCACTCAAATACTCTCGGTTTATCTCCAACAAATAATTGTCGGAACAAAAAATGCAGGAAATATCGCCCGCCTGTTTTTTTTCCCGGGCAACAACCCAAACAAGCCAACTGCGAATTTTCCGCTTGGAAACAAGCCTGTAACTCACATCTTCGTTGTAAAAACAAACATTTCCGTCCATCGCACATTACATTTTACGGTAAGCATTTTCTTCCGCAGCCTGTTTCGATTGCTGCAAAATATCTGCCCGCCTGTCTGCCGCCGAAACCGAAAAAGGAACATCCAACGCATAAATTACCTGCGAACCGTTTTTGGCAAAATCAAGATTTTCGGTGAGCATTTTTACCGTAAGCAAACCCTTTTTTTGAGCCTGCTCTATATCCTGTTGCAAAAAATAATCATAATCGAAACCCGAACCTTCATCGGTTATCGAAAACAACAGTTTCGACTGTTTCAGCTGAACTTCAACCAACACCTTTTTGCTGCTGTCGCACTTATTTCCGTGAACAATAGCATTTTCTACGCATTCATTCAAAGGAACGCTCATCAAACCCAAAAAATCTTCCCTGATCCCGCATTGCTGCATTACACTTTCCAAAAAAGAATCCAGCTCGCCTATCTGGGATAAATCGGATTGTAAATTTATCTGTGAATAAAACATACCAAAAGCCTCTATTCGTATTTATAACCAACAAAGATAAACAATATTTAAATACGATTGCAAAAAAGTTGCACTTTTTATTGTTTTCTTTTTCCGTTATTCTTTTTTCGTTATCAATTATTCACTATCTTTGTATTCAAAAAAATTTTATCTTTGCTAAAAATAAAAAAAATATGATCGTCAAAACTTATGGGAGCTGCATATATGGCGTAAACGCCACCACCATCACGGTTGAAGTGAATGTCGATTCGGGAGTGAATTTTTATCTGGTAGGTCTGCCCGACAGTGCCGTTAAAGAAAGTCAGCAGCGGATAGATTCTGCCCTGAAACACAACGGATACAAAATTCCCGGCAAGAAAATCATTATCAATATGGCGCCTGCCGACTTGCGGAAAGAGGGTTCAGCATACGATTTGACTATCGCTATGGGCATTTTGGCAGCTTCGGGACAAATTCAAGCCGAAGATTTAGATCAATATATCATCATGGGCGAGCTTTCTCTCGACGGAGAACTAAAACCGATCAAAGGGGCTTTGCCTATCGCTATCGAATCGCGGAAGCAGAAATTTAAAGGAATTATTTTGCCTCAACAAAATGCCAAAGAAGCCGCTATTGTGGACGATCTGACGGTCTACGGCGTTAATACGATAAAAGAAGTGATTGATTTTTTTAATAAAAAAGAAGAATTAATCCCTACCGTTGTCAACACACGAGAAGAATTTTACAACTCGCTGAACGAATACGAATTTGATTTTGAAGATGTTAAAGGACAGGAAAACACCAAAAGAGCATTAGAAATAGCGGCGGCGGGAGGTCATAACGCCATTTTGATAGGACCTCCGGGAAGCGGAAAAACCATGCTCGCCAAACGCATTCCCTCTATCCTTCCGCCTTTGACGCTAATGGAAGCCTTGGAAACCACCAAGATACATTCTGTTGCGGGAAAAATGGGAAGAAATACGGCACTTATTTCTGTTCGTCCGTTTCGTTCCCCGCACCATACCATTTCCGATGTGGCGTTGGTGGGTGGCGGCTCGAACCCGCAACCGGGAGAAATTTCTCTGGCACACAACGGCGTGCTGTTTCTGGACGAACTCCCCGAATTTAAACGCTCGGTGTTGGAAGTGATGCGGCAGCCGCTCGAAGAACGCAACGTAACCATTTCCCGCTCTAAAATGAGTGTGGAATATCCTGCTTCGTTTATGTTTATTGCTGCCATGAACCCCTGTCCCTGTGGATATTACAACCACCCCGACACCGAATGCACCTGTCAGGAAGGAACGGTGCAGCGATATTTGAACAAAATTTCAGGACCTTTAATGGACAGAATCGATTTACATGTGGAAGTAATTCCTGTGGCTTTCAAAGAGTTGTCGGAAAAACGAAAAGGAGAAAAAAGTCATATTGTCCGTCAGCGTGTAATTCAGGCAAGAGAAATTCAAAAAGAGCGGTTTAAAGAAAATAAAGGCATTTATTGCAATGCTCAAATGACGACTAAATTGGTGGCACAGCATTGCAAATTGGATCAGGAATGTATGGATATTCTTAAAATGGCTATGGAAAAATTGGGGCTTTCGGCTCGTGCTTACGATCGCATTCAAAAGGTGAGCCGAACCATTGCCGATTTGAATAACAGTATGAATATCAACAGCGAACATCTTTCCGAAGCCATCAATTTCAGAAGTCTGGACAGAGACAGTTGGGGAAAATAAAACCGGTTTAACCAAAAAAAGTTAAATCCATTAAACCGCTTATTTTGTGTTGTTTACAAATTATATCCGAGAAAGAAAAAAGCGATGACAAAAAAAATTTCGTTCGCCGTCTGACAAAACCGACTTTTAAGGATATACTTTAATAAGTTACCCAAACAACAATCGGGAAAAATAAATGAACGCAACGGATAAACAAAACGGAACAAATAATTTGGAAATTTTATATGAACAGTATAAAAATCAAATATATACATTATGTATTCGGCTTGTTTATTCCAAAGATTCGGCAGATGATCTTTTCGGTGAAACATGGACAAAAGCGGCAGAAAAACTGTATCAGCTCGATTCGCAAAAAAATGCCGCAAATTGGATTTATACCATTTGTCTCAATATTTATCGAAAATCATTAAGACGAAAACAAATTATCAATATATCGGATAATTACATGGATTTTTCGCATACAAAAGACGACAATCTTCATGCGGAAGATAAAATGATAGAAAAAGAAACGACATTGCAATTGCAAAACGCTTTGACGAAACTGAATGATAAATATCGTTTACCGATTATTTTATTCTATTTCAGAGATTTATCGTACAACGATATTTCAAGCATATTGAAATTGCCGCTCAGTACGGTAAAATTTCGGCTGAATCAGGCGAAAATATTATTAAAAAAAGAAATGGAGGCATAGTTTTGGAAACAAATGAATTAGATACAATTTTAAAAGAAATGCTAAGCAAAGAGTCTGCACCGCCTGTAAAGTTAGACATGGAAACACAGCGGACAATGAAAAAAATTGCACAAAAGAAAGAATCTCGCTTTGTTACTTTTTTAAGCATATTGAGTATCATTCTTTTAACTGCGGAAATGTTCTTTATTTTTCCTCAAATAACAATTGATTCATTCAAAATTGCTTTTTTACTGTTAAACACAGATATTTTTATTTTACTTGTTTTTTTACTTATTATTAATAATATAAACAGAAAGGAGTTGCATTATGAGTGTTAATACTGCACTAAACATTACTTTAATTGTTTCACTTTCAGGTCTTTTAATCACATTAACAGCAATTTTTTTAATTGCAAGGTGGATTTACTTCGACGCCAAATCGCGAGGAATAAGTCCTACGCCCTGGGTAATAATAACTGCTATTGTTTATCCCAATTTTATCGGTTTGATCATGTATATTCTTACCCGCTCAAAGTCGAATATGCTGTGTAATCGTTGCAATCACAACATTGCCAACAGCATGAAATTCTGTCCGAATTGCGGAGAAAAAACAGAGGGCAATACTACTGTTTCCGCTTCAAAAATAACATACAAATCGCTTGTTTGGGGAATTGTATTACTGGTTATATTCTCTGTTACCGCCATTCTCGGAGGCAAAATATATTCGGTGTTACCGCCAAAAGACGGAGATTGTGAAATCTATGCCACGAGTATGACAAGCACGCATCTCATTAATCATTGGGAAAGCGAATTTCAATTATTCGTTGGTTGGGAGGAATATTTCTTTGACGCAAACCACGAAAATCCCACCCTGGTCTATTCAAGCACAATAGCAATGGGAAAAATCTCTTTTGAAGTGTACGATTGGAAGGATAATCTCATAAAAACCATTCCGTCAAATACTTACGGAGAAATAACCGATTTGGTTCAAGGGAAACAATACAAAGTGGTTGCAAAAACGGACGGTCTTGTAAGCGGAAAATTTTCTTTTAAAATGGAATATGAATATAAATCAATTTTTAATTTAAATACTAAAATTTTATACAAATGAAACATTTAATCCTTATTATCGCACTGTTTTTCGGAACATATCTTCAAGCACAAAACCTCGAACCCGTAAAACAACAAGTCGGGAAACTGCAAATTTCCGTAGATCCGAGAATGGAGTTGTTGAGTACCATTCAAAT
>JAIRTU010000068.1 GCA_031254735.1 Bacteroidales bacterium
CCAAAAAATTTAACCAACAGAAAAAAAAAAATTGGGTTTTTCCCTAATTTCCAAAAACGGTCCTTTTCCCAACACCATTGGTCCTAAACCCCACGTTTTTGGAAAAATGCCTGCCCTGAGCATTGAAATATTTTCGTATAATTCGACTTTACAGCGTATTACGAAAATTGAAAAAAGATGAGAAATTTTCATTTTGTGTGCGTTTTCGCACACGGTTTTTTATGAACCGCAAAACGGCCGTTTTTTACGCTTCATGCAAATCGTACTCAAATCCCTCCATAATGGGATTATGAAGTACTTTGGCGCAAATTTCATTAACTACTGTCATAGCTTTTTCTTTGCTTGCCGCCTCTATTTCCAGAGTTATATGCTTGCCTATGCGCACATTCTGCACATCCGAATAACCTAAACCGGTTAAAGTCATTCCCACTGCTTTTCCCTGCGGATCAAGCAGAGCTTTCAGTGGCATTACATCAATTTCTGCAATATATTTCATAGAATATAATCTAAACTGTTTAACAGTTATTTAATTTAAATTTCGTCATTTTAAGAGCTGTATGAGCTGCTTCCGTTCCCTTGTTTCCATATTTTCCGCCCGAACGCGCCAAAGCCTGTTCGAGGGTATTAACTGTCAGAACGCCAAATATTACCGGAATTTTCATCGACAATCCGACTTGCAGTATTCCCTGTGTTGCCGCCTGACAAACGTAATCAAAATGAGGCGTTTCGCCTTTTATAACGCATCCAAGGCATATCACCGCATCGGGATTATAATTCATTGCCGCAGCCTGGGCTGCCAGCGGAAGTTCGAAACATCCCGGAACGGTCTCTGTTATAATGTCTTTCGCCGATACGTCTTTTTTTTGCAATTCTTCTATCGTTGCGTTTAAAAGATTTTGGGTTATTTCGTCATTCCATTCCGATACAATCACAACAAACCTCTTTCCTTCACCCGAAGGAACAATTCCTTTTGTTTCCGACAAACTGTGTATGGATGATGCCATTGGACAACTATTTAGATGCTAATATTTTAACGCGCTCTATATATTTGTCGACAACGTATGCTTCGTTGCTGTCAGGATATTTATATTTTATTTCCTCGTAAAGTTGGAGCGCTTTTGAGTACTGTCCAAGTTTTTCGTACACTGCGGCCGCTTTCATCATGTATGAAGGTGAGGCGAGATTGTCTTTTGAACGCGCCGCACGTTCAAAATATGCAACGGCCGTTTCGAGTTCTCCCAGTTCCACATAACAGTTTCCGATATTTGCCAGCGCACGCGGCGCGAATATTTCATCATCGGATTTGAACTTTTCGAAATAGTCAATTGCCTGATTATATTCGCCCAATCTAAGGCAACACACTCCGGCATAAAATTTCGCAAGGTTTCCCGACGGCGTGGAAGCGTATTCGTTTGCTATATATTCGAATCCCCGTTCCAGGTCGCCCTGCCCTTTCAGGGCCAAAGCGAAAGAATCTTTTTCGAAATAATTTTGCGGAATAACCATCTGCTCCAAAGCCTCGTTTATCAACGGTTTGGAAATAAGTTCCCTGTATCCTACATAGACTACGATAAGAAGAATCAACCCTCCCACCGTATAAAACAAAACGTTTTTGTATTTTTTGAAAAATTCTTCAATCTTGTGAATTTCTTCAACGATTTCGACAATTTGCTCGTTATCCTTGCTGTCCTTATTGTCCTGTTTTTTATTTGACATATTTTTTATCTTTTTTTCCATTAAAAGTTCCGCAAAAGTAATCTTTTTTTACCAATTGATGAAATATTTGTAAAAAAAATCGTAATTTTTCCGTTTTTATCGCTCATTTACTGATATATAAAAATGAAAACTGTGAATAGTGATTGGTGTAGAATGAACAGTTTTTTGTATGTGGTATATCAATATTTTTAATGTATGGACGCGAATATTGCGTCTTGATTGCCATGTCCTGAAATAGCTATACAGACAAAAAGACAACGGATTCATATCCCAGATTTCATGTGTACGGGAATGAACTGTCCGGGATGGGGATAAACATGCCCAACCGTGCGTGGTACAGCGATATCACATATATCAAAACAGAGAGGCTTCCTGTATCTGTTTTACCGATGGATTTTTATTCAAAAAAACAGTCGGCCGGGAACTGTCCGAAAGTCTGTCGATGGAAGGAGGCATCAGGGCGTTAAAACGGGCACTGAGACAGTGTAAAACAGTGAATACACCCGAATATTACTTGGAAACGAAGGGAAAACATCCTGCAAATTCGATTCATGCCGTTCTCATGATGAAAAAAAATTGCAGCAACTCGTTTCATGATGAACAGGATTGAAAAAATCTGTTTCATTTTATTTTTCAGCAATATAGAACGGCATTGTTTTGATTTAACCCGCTTTTTCGTAAAAAGGAAAGACGTATTTTTATGTTGCATAACATCATTTGAGCGGAAGATATTTTATTGATTTGCTCAGTAAATAAATTTTTGTTTACTTTGTGCCATATTTACAAACTTTTAAATTGGAATAATGTTATGGGAGCAAAAGTTGAAGGATACAAATCAGTGCTTAGGAGTATCACAATTGCACAGAATGTGCGCTGCCTGACATGATGCCGTGCGGACGCTTGCACAGGGCATGGAAATATTATTATTAAAAATTAGGCATAAAGATATATGCAACAAAAAAAATTTAAATATAAACAATTGAAATCATGAAGTACAAACATCTTTATTTTCTCGCTCTCTTATCGGGGTTCTTTACTTTGTCCGTTTTTGGCGGCAATGCTCAGGCAAACGTGAAATATGATTCCGTTTCCAAAACTGTCGAAATTGCCGATTCAAGCGGTCTTTTACTCTTCTCGATCGACTGTTCGGATGGTTGCAGGATAAGACAAATCAACGTAAACGGAAAAAACGTTTTATCCGGAACCGGCGTCCGCACGGGAATCAGGACACGTGGCGGAAATTTCACATCCGAAAACCTCCTAAGCAAAATAAAAGTGGAGAAGAGTCCGGGAAAAATCATTCTGAAAGACATAATCTACGGGGACGGCGCTTTGAGGGTCAATGAAACATGGAGCTTCGAGGTTGCCGGGGACAAAATAGTCTGGAACATCGACCGCGAATACAGTACCCTCGCAAAACTGGAAGAAATGTCGTTTCCGCAGTGGAATTTCTCCAGCCTTTCGGTATGGAAAGGGGGAATACTGGACAATGGCGGCGTAATCTGGTGCAAATACCTGTCGAACG
>JAIRTU010000080.1 GCA_031254735.1 Bacteroidales bacterium
AAAAAACAAAGGAGAAATAGGTTTGGGTTTGGTTTATACGCCCAATATTCCTGTTCGTTCGGCGGGAAGCAATCAAATAAGCACCTATTGGGGATCGAATACCGATTATCAAATATTTACAATCGACAGTTTGTATCGGCAAAACGACAGCAAGCATGTTCACAAAATGCCTACGGTGGCGGGTGCGGGAATTTCGTGGAGTAAAACGAATAAATATTTTGTGGGACTTGATTTTACATGGGGAAATTGGAGTAAATACACTATTGACGGAAGCAGCGATTCGCTGTCG
The DNA here is from genome assembly GCA_031254735.1 of Bacteroidales bacterium. Next base: position 290 of record JAIRTU010000080.1, read on the forward strand.
GATTCGTATAAAATATCTCTCGGAGGATATGTTACGCCAAATTATTTAAGTGCTAAATATTTTCCTCGTATCACTTTCAGCATGGGTGCAAACCTTGAACGGACACGTTTGATGCTCAACGGAGAACATATCAACAAGTTTGGTATAAATTTGGGTGTATTTTTTCCTTTAAAGAGAACAAAAACGGGTCTTGGCATTGCTTTTGAATACGGACAGTTGGGAACAACAAAGTTGATCAAAGAAAATTATTTTATGGCAACACTCAATCTTCGTATTCATGAAAAATGGTATCAGAGACGTAAGTTAGATTAAACAAAATTAGATTAAACAAAAAAATAAATTAAAAGAAAGATGAGAACTCATTTCAAGAAAGCAACTTTAGTAATCATTTCATTTGTGGTGTTAATTCCGTTGGTACGGTCGCAAAATTTGAGCAAAAAATATGGCAACGACAGTGTTACCTGTGTAACCAACATCTCTCTGTATCGAGAAGTGTTTCGGCAAAATAATTACAAAGAAGCGTACAAACCATGGAAAGCGGTGTTGGACAGCTGCCCAATGTCGACGAAGAATGTTTTTGTCAATGGACCCACCATTTTGGATTATCTGATAAAAGAAGAAAAAGACAGTCTGCAACGCGAAGCGTATATTCAGGAGTTGTTCGATTTGTTTGAGTTGCGTGTAAAATGCTATCCCACCGACGAAGCGTATGTGTTGGGAAGAATAGGCGTTTATATGGTGAAATATCGTCCCACACAATACAAAGAGGCGTTGGATTATATGGAAAAGGCAATAGAATTGGGCAAAGCCGAAACTTCGCCGCAGGTGCTTGATCTTTATTTTCAAACGGCAGAAGTGTATATGCGTCGCGAAAAGCTGGAAACCGAAGTGATGATAGACGCCTACGATAAAGTTACCGAAGTATTAGACGCCATGCTCAACGATGCAGAAATCAATCAGGAAAAGGTAATGCGGGAAATTTATAACCTTAGAGACGATTTGGACAGCGGAAAGATTTCTTTGGAAGATTATCAGGCTACCTATCAAACCAAAGAAAAAGACTCGGTGAAAGCTGCCAACGAATTAACGCAGTTGAGAAATGTAAACAACAATATGAATATCCGTTTTTCAAAATATGCCGATTGCGATATTTTGATGCAGATATACACCAAGAAGTTTGAAGCCAACCGTCAGGATACACGTGTGTTGTTGCAGATTATTAAATTTTTCCCCAAGGCAAAGACAAAATGTACCGACAACGATTTGTTTTTCTCTGCCGTAGAAGAGCTGTACAAACAGTCGCCCAATGCAAATATTGCCTATTATATGGGAAATGCAAAATACCAAAAAGGAGAATACAAAGAGGCTTTGACGTATCTGGAACAGGCTTTTACCATGTATGAAAAAGAATCGGATAAGATAAAGACCCATTTCTTAATGGCAGACTGTTACCGACAAATGGGGCAATATTCTTTGGCAAGAGAAACCGTTTATAAGATATTAAAACTCAGTCCTAACGATGGTCGTGTGTATATTTTTGTGGGCAATCTGTACATGGGCGCTGCCTCTTCTTGCGAGGGCAACGTGCCGGGTGCGGCTTATTGGGCTGCGGCAGACAAGTTTGCAAAGGCAAAAGCTGTCGACCCGACGGTGGCAGAAGACGCTCAAAAACAGTTGAATATAGCCGTTCAGCATTTTCCGCCAACCGAAGCGTATTTCAACCATGGACTGTCAAAAGGACAATCGTACAAAATCGAATGCTGGATAGGAGAGACCACTACCATTCGCTAAAATGTACAATAAGATTTTTTTAATTAATAAATTTGTAATAGCCGCTGTATTGGCGGCTATTACGCTATTATTTCCGAGCTGCAAAAACGATATTTCGGTGGTGAAGTCGCTGACGATAAAAGAAAAATCGCCCATAGAGAAAGGAGAAGGCATGCACCTCTATCACAGTCAAAATGCTGCCGTAGGAGATGAGTTGTTTTTTGAAGAAATGAATAAATATACCTCGCCGGAAAACTATATGGAGTTTCCCAAAGGCGTAAAGATTATCACATACAACGAAAACAATGAAAAAGACATGTCGTTGACATCTGATTATGCCATAGACTATCAGGACAGGAAGTTTATGGAGGCGAAATACAATGTGGTTATCACCAATTTCAGCACCGGCGAAATCATAGAAACCGAACATCTGATTTGGGACGTGGATAAACAGCTGATCTATTCCAACACCCAAATCCGCCAAACCAAAGCCGACGGTTCGGTGTATATCGGCGACCGCTTCGAGGCGAACGAATCCCT
>JAIRTU010000111.1 GCA_031254735.1 Bacteroidales bacterium
GTTGTAAAAATATCTATATCTGTTTGATACAACTCCTGTCCTTCCGTTCCCAAGGCTTGCAAATCGTACCATGTGTCATTGTACTTTGCCTGCGGATTGAACGAAAAAACAGAAATTCCAACAAAGAGATACGGGGAAAAAGGATTCAGCCCTTTTTCGTTATACAATCTCAAAAAATTCAACTCTACCTGAGCGGAAATTTCCGAAATGGGCGAACGGAAACTCAAATTCCGCACAAGATCGCCTGTTTCGGCGTCGCTTGCTTCCAACGAGCCAAACAAAGCCGTTGCTTTGAATGCAAGACGCGGATTTATATTGTACCGAAACAATATTCCGCCCGCAGGACGAGAACCTTTGAAAACACTTTTTGGATTAAGATCACCCATATAAAAGGATACTCCACCACAAATTCCCAACTCATACGATTGGCTTTTTGCCATGTATGTTCCTGTAAATAAAAACATTAAAATGATAAACGATCGCTTCATGACATTTATTTAATATAAAGTGCAAATATACTGCTTTTTTGTTTATACTCCAAAACAAATTCGATGATTAATTAAAATTTGTTGAAAATATTTTTTCTGCCTGCCCCAAAAATCCATAGAAAATCACCTTCCCGACACTCGGAACAACGGTGCGAATGTTTAAATTTTATTATATCTTTGCAAAAAAGAGACAGAAACAAATGAGTAAGCAAAAAGTTGGCATTCCTCGCGGAACAAGGGATTTTCTCCCGCACGAAATGATTTGTAGAAACTATATCTTTGATATTATACGCAATACATTTGAAACATTTGGACATCTTCCCATAGAAACGCCCTCTATGGAAAATCTTTCTACCTTAATGGGAAAATACGGTGAAGAGGGCGACCGATTGCTGTTCAAAATACTCAATTCGGGTAATTTTATGGAAGGAGTAGACCTGTTGAATTCAAGCACCAATCAATTGGCGTCAGCCATTTGCGAAAAAGGCTTGCGTTACGATCTTACCGTTCCTTTTGCCCGCTTTGTGGTGCAACACCGGCAGGAAATCAGCATGCCGTTCAAACGGTATCAAATTCAACCTGTTTGGCGTGCCGACCGACCCCAAAAAGGACGTTATCGCGAGTTTTACCAATGCGACGCCGATGTGATTGGCAGCAATTCGCTGCTGAACGAAGTAGAATATATCATGATGATAGACGCCGTATTCACACAGCTGAATTTGGACGTCTGCATAAAAATCAACAATCGCAAGATATTATCGGGAATAGCTCAATTTATTGGAAACGAGGATAAAATAATAGATATTACCGTAGCAATAGACAAATTGGACAAGATCGGAATTGATAAAGTAAACGAAGAATTGTCTTCCAAAGGAATAACCGCCGAAGCTGTCGAAAAACTGCAACCCATTCTCTTGTTGGAAGGTTCAAACAGAGAGAAAATCGAGCAACTTAAACAGATACTGAAAGATTCTCCTGCGGGCTTGCAGGGAGTGGAAGAAATAGAAACCGTTTTCGACTATATTTCGCAAGAGGAATGTATGCCTGTTTCTTCGGTAAAATTAGACTTGACCCTGGCGCGAGGGCTGAACTATTACACCGGAACTATATTTGAGGTGAAATCGTTGCAGGCAGAAATGGGAAGCATCACCGGCGGAGGACGCTACGACAACTTGACCGCCGTTTTCGGATTGCCCGATGTGTCGGGCGTGGGGATTTCTTTCGGAATTGAACGAATTTACGACGTATGGAACGAAGTACACAAAGACAAACCGCATGCTATCGAGCAGAAATTGAAAGCGTTGTTTATCAATTTCGGCAAAGAAGAAGAACGGTACTGTTTGAAATCATTGCATAAACTACGTAAAGCAGGCATAGGAGCAGAACTCTTTCCCGAAAATGCCAAACTGCAAAAACAAATGAAATACGCCGATGCAAAACAGATACCTTTTGTTGTCTTTGCCGGCGAAAACGAAATAAAAACACAGAAATTCACCCTCAAAGACATGCGTTCGGGAAAACAATCGTCGGTAGATTTGAACGAACTGATAGAAACAGTGAGTAACAGTTAATTGCGAAGCGACGAAACGACAAAAGATTTTAATATTGCAATGATGTTTTTTTTCGATGAAAAATGAAAACGGAAAGATGGCAATACAGCCGCTTCACTAATCGATATTTTTTTTAATCGGAAAATAAAATAAACTCTGCGAATTATTCAAATAAAAATTGTATTTTTGTATCGTAATTTTCAAAGAAGATAATGAGCAACAAAAGCCCGCATACAAGTTCAGTGTTTTGCACTTATTTTCCGCTGTTTACAACGGAAAATCGGGAGCATGCCAATTTCTCTTTGACCAATAATAATTTTCCTGCAAGAGACAGTAAATTTTTTATTTTAATAATTATCTATAATTTGGATTCCTCACGCAGAGAGAGGAATCCATTTTTTTATTCCATGGCAGACAAAAGTTCCCTTGTGGGGAATGATAGATTTTTCATTATTTCTAATTGGGATTCCTCACGCTCTGTGCGGGATTCCTCTTTTTTATTCTTTGCAGATAAATATTCCGCTGCATGGAATGATCGTTTTTTCACTATTAATTATCGGGATTCCTCACGCTCTGTGGGGGATTCCTCTTTTTATTCAACAAATAATCGTTTTCATTTTTATTTAAAAAGTTTATATTATTGGGGTTCCTCGCAACTTGTGGGGAAACCCATTTTTTATTCTTTGACGAGCAATAATTTTCGGAACTGAATGATGAAGTTTTCATTTTTAATAATTATTTTTAATTGGAATTCCTTATGCACAATGGGGAATTCCTTTTTTCGTACGACAGATGATCATTTTGCAATTATCCCCCAATGCCCATTCGTCTTATGAAAATCGGCAGTTCGGTTTTGCGATTGACAACGAAAAACCATTCCGCATTGTTCTTCTTTTGTTTCGTCAAATGCTGTCGGAATAGTCCAGCAGATTTTGGACGGTGGATATTTCCATAAAGCTCGCGCCGTTTGCAGTGCCGAACGAACCGCCAATCACAACCACATTATCGGTATCGAGGAGTTTCTTTTCGTCAATCAGGAATTTGATTGTCCGCAGGATAAAGTTATCTCTCGAATTGTTCATCTCCATCATAAAGGCTTCCACGCCGTAGGTCAGCGCCAATTGACGCATGGC
>JAIRTU010000150.1 GCA_031254735.1 Bacteroidales bacterium
TGGAAAATATCGCACAACGCTTTTCAAAAATCGGCTCGACGCCCAATCTGGAAAAAGAAAACATCAACACCGTTACTGCCGATTTTCTGGATTACTTCCAAAGCAGAACATCTTCCAAAGTGCTGTTTATAAAAGAAAATCCCCCCTACCCTGTTTATGTAAAGATGAACAAATATCTGTTTGAATGGGTCTTGGAGAATTTATGCAAAAATGCCGTTGACGCCATGAACGGCGTCGGCACAATTACCGTTACCATCTACAACGATAAACAATTTGCCTGCGTAGAAATCTCCGACACGGGGAAAGGCATTGCGGCAAAAAACAAGAAAAACATATTTGAACCCGGTTACACCACCAAAAGCAGAGGGTGGGGACTCGGATTGACCCTCGCAAAACGAATTATCAACGATTATCATCACGGAAAAATAAAAATAAAAAGTTCGACGGAAAAAGGAACTACTTTCAAAATAAAGTTAAAGAAAGAATAAGCCGACAGCACTCTCTAACAGTAAAAAGAAAACGTTTTCGTCCGGCGATCGACCGACGGCATCACAGGGTAAAAATCACGATAAATAATTATTCATAAAAATATGACAGCAGAATTGGTAATCATCTTCATCGTCTCCGGCATAGTGGTCGGGTTTATCAATACGCTGGCAGGCGGCGGCACGCTGATCTCTATGAGTTTGTTTTTGATGCTTGGGCTTCCTCCCGCTGTCGCCAACGGCACAAACCGCATTGCGGTGGTATTGCAAAATCTGGTTTCTGTGCTTAATTTCCGACAGGAGAAGCTGCTAAACCTCCGAAAATCGGTCTGCTGTACTGTTCCTGTGGCTTTGGGATCGTTGTTGGGAAGCAATCTAAGCATTATCATCAACGAAAAAGCCTTTACCGTTTTCTTCGTGATTATCATGTCGATCATGTTGCTTTTGATGTTTATCAAACCCAACAAATGGCTTATCGGCAACCCCGACAGGATGCAGAAGCCCATATCGGTTTTACAATGGATTTTATATTTTCTTATAGGGATTTACGCCGGATTTATTCATATCGGCATGGGATATTTCCTGTTGGCGGTTTTGGTGTTGATGAATGGTTACGACTTGCGTCATGCCAATGCCGTCAAGAGTTTTATTGTGCTGTTTTATACCCCTGTTTCGTTGATAGCGTTTATGTATCATGGATTTGTAAACTACGAATACGGACTCACTCACGCCGTTGGAAACATGATAGGGGCTTATATTGCTTCCAAATGGGCGATCAATTGGGGGACAAATTTTATTCGTTGGGTTGTTGCCGTCTTTTGCATCGTTTCCTGCCTGTATGTGTTGGACATTCTCGACTTGGAAGCGATTTTCCATGCGTTATTTCATAAAGAGAAATAACAACGGCAGCGTCTATTCTTCCAAACGCCGCAACAATCTCGCAATCATCGCCACACAATCTCCTCATACAACTGTCGCATACGCTTTCGCAAGTGCAAAACGGCATAATGCTTACGCGACAACAGCGTATTGACCGAAACGCCTGTGGCTTGGGCAATTTCTTTAATCGGGAGGCTGTCCAATTCTGTCAATTCGTACACTTCACGCTGTTCGGGCGGGAGTTCGGCGAGGGCGTTTTCAAGTTCTTCCCACACCATAGAACGCAGGTATTCCATCTCCGGCGACGGCGACGGTTCGCTGCAAAACAGCACTTCCGAGAAATCGGCAAGTATCTCGTCATCGCTTTCATTGTTTCTGTAAATCGGCATGATTTCCTCTCGTTTCTTTTTTCCCCTGTTGATAATGGTGTTCCGAGCCACGCGAAACAACCACGCCGCAACATCTTCAATCGGATTTACGGCAGCGTTGACGGTCTTTGTCAATTGATAAAAAACGTCTTGCAGAATATCTTCCGTGTCTTCTCGGTTGTTTACCCGCTTGCGGATAAAAGATTTGAGGCGTGGTTGATATTCCACAATCAGTTTTTCGAGCTTGTCTTTGTTCACTGCCGCCACCTTAACGGGTCTTTTCGGGGGTTTCGTCCCGGAAAAAATCCTGATCGAAACCATGTCTTAACCGGTGATGCTTCCGCACAAACTCCCGACGTTCTTCGGCTGTCATTTTCGCCCATTTCTCACGGACAGGGTTATGTCGGTAGCCTCTCATGCCCAAAAACGCCGCAATGACCATGAACTTACTCAACCCCGCAAGCAACACCAACAATCCCAACGACTGCCAATAATTAATGCTCGCCACTCCTAAAATCTGCGGAAGCAAGGCATTCCACAGCCACATAAAAACGCCACCAAACAAGGCTATTGCCGCTACTCCCAACAACAAATGCCCAACAATGTGCAAACTTCTCTTCATGATTGTTCTATTTTAAATTATTTATGTATGATAATATTGTTTTGAAACTTTCGCAATCTATCTGTTTTTCATCTGCCAAATTCATCAGCACGAGTTGCTCTTGCCGAGGCACACGCAACTGACGAAACAGCAGGCGGACACCGCAACAAGAATTGTTTCCTGCCCGAAAGCAAGTTTGGCAGTTATTGTCTATTTTGTAAGTCTTCATATCCGTTCGATTAATTCCAACGCATTGTATTTACATTTATTCAGACAATTTCCGCAGGCGGTGCATTTTGTCGGATATTTCACCGCGACGTGTATTCCTGTCTCGTCTTCCACCGCTTCCAACACGCGACGAGTGCAACCCGCAACACAACGCCGACAACCAACACAACGGCTTTCTATCACGCTAACGACTTTGTTTTTGTTTTTCTGTCTTCGATACAGGGAGAAAAACACCCACACAATGACAACAACGCCTATTCCTATATATATGACTTTCATTTTTTACT
>JAIRTU010000186.1 GCA_031254735.1 Bacteroidales bacterium
ACAAAATAAACATCTCCAAAACAGCAATGTTCATCAATGCCATTTCTGCAAAGATAATAAATTTATATGCAGTATCTTACATATATTTTCTTTTATAAAAAGAAAAATACAATCAACTGGATTATAATTATTTACAAGCAATTTCTCCCTGAAAAAACAAGACAAAAACCAAATTCCCCCCCCAAAACACTCCGCAAAACCGGGTAAAGCAAAGAAGAAAAACTAAAAACGTTCGTGCGAAATCATACAATTAATCCATTTGCAACGCATCTATTGCTTTGGTTTTTTTGGCAACGAAAAACGACGGAATAACCAAAATACCTATGCTGATAAGGATAACGCCCGCATTAATAAACAATACATGCCAAACATTCACTTCCACAGGAACAAAAGAAACATAATAATTGTCGGGATTGAGTCCGATAATATGATATTTGTCCTGTAAAAAACATAAAATCAACGCAATAACATTGCCAAAAACTAATCCCGCCGTTAAAATTTTGGCAGAAATATAAAGAAAAATATTTCTGATTACAACATTGGTACAACCCAACGTTTTCAAAATGCCGATAGTGGGAATATGCTCCAACGAAATAGTTAACTGCGTGGAAATCAGAGAAACACTTGTTACAACAATAATCAACACAATAAGGATATACACATTTTGATTAAACATTTCAATCCAGCCGAAAATATCCCGACTGCGTTCTTCTACGGTGCTTGCCAGCAAATCGGCAGGAAGCATATCGTTTATTTGTTGATTGACAAGTTCCAATTTTTCAAAATCATCGATCAAGACTTCTATCCCGCCCACCTGATTGGGTTTCCAATCGTTCAACTTTTGCACATGACCTATATCGCACAAAATAATATTCTTATCATATTTTCCCAGACCGGTATTATAAATTCCTGCAACGGAAAACATGCGTTGACGAACCGGATTTTGCACAAAATAGGTCAACAACCGCTGTCCGGTGTCCAGAAAGAGTTTGTCGGATAATATTTCCGAAACAAAAATCTCGTCCGAAACCGCCGAATCGTTCAGCGAGAGAAAATGCCCTTTCCGAAGATGTTTTTCAAAAAAAGAAGTCGGATAATTTTTCTCGATTCCTTTAAAAACAACGCCTTCAATATCTTCTTCTCCTCGCACTATGCCCGCTTTCATCGCAAAAGGATATACGCCTGTTACATGATCCAAACAGGCAATTTGTCGATAAACATCTAAATTTTTGTCTATGGGCGTGTGCTCATACGATTGGTTGTTGTCGAAATGCGAAATTTCGATATGAGAGCCAAAACCCACCATTTTTTCTTTTATCTCGTTTTGAAATCCCGTTGTAATGGCAAAAGCAAGAATAAGAATAACTACTCCCAACGCAACACTTAACACAGAAATGCTTACGATCGGCTTGGATATTCGTTGGCTGTTGTGCGGAATTAATTTCCCTGAAAGAAAATAACCAATATTCAAAACAATATTATTTCAAGAAAAAATTAAACCCCGCTTTGATAGAAATATCATTCATATACGCTTCTTTATCACACACATTATAAAGAAGATAGGCATAAGTGGAAAATCGACCGATGCGCTGGTAAAAACCTCCGCCAAACGACAGATTGTTTGCCCATATTCGGTCGTTGATCTTTTGAGAATAAATATAATTATCCAAATTTATCGCTTCGTAAGCAACGTAAACTCCCACAATATTAAACAAATGACTTTCGGCGAAAACTCTTATCCCAAACATGTGATTCGATATTCTGTAATAATTGTTATAATCCAGATTGTACGTTCCGCCTATTCCGAGAGCAACCCATTGATTGAAATGATACGATATATCGGGAGAAATTGAAAAATAAACGCCTCCTCCTATCCACAAACCAAATGTTCCGCCCACCGCTATTTTTTCCAAAACGGCATCTTGTTTATATCCCGACAATTTGGAAGAATCTGCCGGAGCGTTGGCTGCCTGATGATAGGTTACTTTCACATCATCGGTTTGCCCGAATACCGCCAACGAACCATTTATCAACAACAATCCGACAAGCAAAAACCGAAATTTCAAACAACAACTGTTCATGTGTTTTTATTTTTCGACAGGAAGATTTTTATCTGTTTCTTCATGCCACGGCAATCCGTAGACATTTAATTTTTCCATAAACGGATCGGGATTAAATTCTTCCACATTCAACACGCCTGCACCTGTCCATTGATTGGTCAAAACCATCATGGCGCCTATCATGGCAGGAACTCCTGTTGTGTAAGAAACAGCCTGTGCCTTGCATTCTTTGTATACTTCTTCGTGATTGCAATTGTTCCAGATATAACAGGTGCGTTCTTTTCCGTTTTTTATTCCCCGTATCTGACAGCCGATAGAAGTTTCTCCTTTGTAGCCGACGCCCAAACTTGCAGGTTCGGGAAGAACGGCTTTTAAAAACTGCAAAGGAACAATTTCTTTTCCTTCGTAAACAATCGGCTGAATGCTTGTCATGCCTACTTCTTGCAGCACATTCAACACATTGATATATTTTTGCCCGAATGTCATCCAAAAACGCGCCTTTTTCAAAGTCGGGAAGTTTTGGGTTAGCGATTCCAACTCTTCGTGGTAAAGCAAATACGATTCTCTTTCTCCGATATTGGGATAATATATCGGCTTGTGTATTTCCAAAGGCTCTGTTTCTATCCATTTGCCGTTTTCCCAGTATCTTCCTTTTTGTGTGATTTCTCGAATATTGATTTCGGGATTGAAATTGGTGGCAAATGCTTTTCCGTGATCGCCTGCATTACAGTCTACAATATCCAAATAATGTATTTCGTCGAAATAATGTTTGCTGGCATAAGCGGTAAAAACGCCTGTTGCACCCGGATCGAACCCGCAACCCAAAACCGCCAAAATACCCGCTTCTTTAAACTTTTGCCGATACGCCCACTGCCAACTGTATTCAAACTTGGCAACATCTCTCGGCTCGTAATTTGCCGTATCCAAATAATTGGTTTTGGTTGCCAAACAAGCTTCCATAATGGTCAAATCCTGATAAGGCAAAGCCACATTGATCACAATATCCGGTTTGAACGAATTTATCAACGCTATCAACTGCGGTACATCATCTGCATCGACCTGTGCGGTTTTTATGCGGTCTTTCCCGACAAATTCGGCTATCTTATCGCATTTTTCTTTTGTTCTGCTCGCCAACAATAT
>JAIRTU010000187.1 GCA_031254735.1 Bacteroidales bacterium
TTGCGAACCGGGCATTTATATTCCCAACGAATCTGTCGGCATACGCATCGAAACCATGATGTTGGTTAGAAATACCCCGATTGACCTTATGGCAGATGTTCCGGTAAAATCGGAAGACGTCGAACGCCTGATGAAAGAACGCAATCTTTCATAATTATTCCAACACCCGAAAGGACTTTAATTTGGCGGGTGCGTGGCAACCGGCAGTTCTGCAATTTTTTAGTGGCGAAAGTGTTCTTTCTGTTTTTTTATCTGTTGTATTTCGTCCCGCAGGCGGGCGGCTTCCAGAAAGTCAAGTTCTTTCACTGCATTTTCCATGGCTCTCTTTTTGGAGAAGAGCAGTTTATCCAAAGCGTCTTCGGAGAGTACATGCAGCGGTTGTCCTTTTTGCGGCTCTTTTTCCCCGTTGAGAAGAGAGCGTTTATCTTCGTCGGATTGTTCGCCTTTTCCTGCAAAAGAAGACGAGCGTGTGCGGACAATGGTTTTGGGAGTAATATGATGTTCGATATTGTAGGCTATTTGCTTTTCTCGTCGTCTGTTGGTTTCGTCCATGGTGCGTTGCATCGACCGTGTGATAATATCCGCATAAAAAATCACACGTCCGTGTTCGTTTCGTGCGGCACGACCTGCCGTTTGTGTCAGGGCGCGTTCCGAGCGAAGAAAACCCTCTTTGTCGGCATCCAAGACAGCCACCAAAGACACTTCGGGCAAATCTAAGCCTTCTCGCAGCAGGTTTACGCCCACCAAAACATCAACCGCACCGCTACGCAATTGTTGCAATATCTCCACTCTGTCCAGCGTTTCCACATCGGAATGAATGTATTGCGAACGAACATCTATACGAACTAAATATTGACAAAGGTCTTCCGCCATGCGTTTGGTGAGTGTTGTTACCAACACACGTTCGCCTTTGTGGATAGTAATATCTATTTCGTTCAACAAATCGTCTATCTGGTTTTTGCAGGGACGTATTTCAATAAAAGGGTCGAGCAGCCCAGTAGGACGAACAACCTGTTCGATGATAATGCCTTCCGACTGTTCCAACTCGTAGATGGCGGGAGTGGCAGAAACATAGATCGTTTGCCCGATTAGCGACTGAAACTCTTCAAACTTCAGGGGACGGTTGTCCAATGCCGACGGAAGACGAAATCCGTATTCCACCAAATTATTCTTTCGGGAACGGTCGCCCTCGAACATTCCGCGTATTTGCGGAATGGTAACATGGCTTTCATCGATGATGGTAACAAAGTCATCGGGAAAATAATCCAGCAGGCAAAACGGTCTGGAATGAGGAGGACGACGGTCGAAATAGCGGGAATAGTTTTCTATGCCCGAACAGTAGCCCAATTCTTTTATCATCTCTATATCGAAAGTTACGCGGTCTTCCAAGCGTTTGGCTTCCGAATATTTTCCTGTTTCTTTAAAATAATCTGCCCGCTGCTTGAGGTCGATTTGAATTTCTTCCACCGCCTGATGTACTATTTGCGGAGAAGTAACAAAGATGTTGGCGGGATAGACAGTCAGTTTATCGATGCTCTCTATTTTCGTTCCGCCGTTGGGGTCGAAAGATTCCAACTTTTCTATTTCATTGCCCCAAAACACAATGCGGTATGCCACATCGCCGTAGGCGGGATAAATATCTACGGTATCGCCTTTGACACGAAATTTTCCGTTTTCCAAAGTTGTTTCGGTGCGGGAATAAAGACTGTTGACAAAATCGCGAAGCAACTTATTACGTGCTATTTTCATCCCCGTATACAAATGAATAGTGTTTTCGGCAAACGAGTTGGGATTGCCGATACCGTAAATACAGGAAACCGAAGACACAACAATCACATCTCGTCTGCCCGAAAGCAGCGAAGATGTGGTATGAAGACGCAATTTTTCAATTTCTTCATTGATGGAAAGGTCTTTTTCTATGTAGGTGTTGGTGGTGGGGATATATGCTTCCGGCTGATAATAATCGTAATACGAGACAAAATATTCCACTGCATTATTCGGAAAAAAGTCTTTAAACTCGCTGTACAGCTGAGCGGCAAGGGTTTTGTTGTGGCTCAGTACCAGCGCCGGACGGTTGATGTTTCGCAGAGTGTTGGCAACGGTAAACGTCTTTCCCGAACCGGTAACGCCCAAAAGAGTTTGGCTGCGTATTCCTTGATAAAGTCCTTCCGTCAACAGTTTAATGGCTTCGGGTTGGTCGCCCGAAGGGGAAAAAGGGGCGTGTAAGTCAAAAAGCATAGAGATGTTTCTCCTTAACGAAGACGATCGGACGCACGAACCATTTTCTCGTCTTTCACTATAAATTTATTGGCAAAATAAAAACAGCCAAACGGTATTACCGACAATAATGTCCATGGTGAAAATTTCAATTCTCCGCCAAAAAGTTGAGGCAGTTTCAATAAAACACTGTCAGGATACACCCAAAGCATCAACAGCAGGAGAAGAACAGTGATAAACATTCCTGCCAAACACAGCCGGGATTGAAGCGGGCGTTTTTTGTACAAAAACAAAGTAACCAACGAAAGCCCCGCCAACAATGCCTGCAACAACCCGATAAAATAAGTCGGATGTATTATTTCTCCGTTGGGGATATTTAATTTGGCTGCCCACGGAGTTACAATATAATAAGAATCGGCAGTAGAGACAAATGCCACCGGCATAAAACAGGCAAGTGCCAAACAGACAGTGCCGACCAATAAAAATAAAGATTGAATACGCTGTATCATAATTTTTTTGTTTACGGTTTATTATTTTATGTAAAAATATTGAATGCGAACACCGCACAACACCGCCGTGTGGCTGTTCGATTGGAAAAACGTTCCATAAGACGATTTATTGTTGCAAGCCTGTTTTTTGCCGGACATATTCGTTATTCACTGTTTTTTTCCCTGCGGGGATTTTTTGTAGTGGTAAGTTGTTAGTGATAACCGGTTAATGCCGCATTGACGCAACGCCGGAGCATAACTAATCATTTACCACTAATCATTATTATTTTTTCCCCTTCGGGATATTTTAATAGTGGTCAGTTGTTAGTGGTAACCGGTTAATGCCGCATTGACGAAACTGCAGAGCATAACTAATCATTTACCACTAATCACTAATCATTTACCACTAATCACTGTTTCCGTTTTACGGAATAATGGCGCTGTGGATTGTACTCCAAGGTCCCTTTTCGCCGCGGGTGTTTTCCCAACGGAGGGCGAAATAAACGGTTTTTCCGCGTTGATCGTTCTCGAAAGAAAAAGTATGGGGAGAGCCGGTATCCACCGCCGAATACAGCAACTCGTCCCAACGGGTGGGGGGTGTATCTCTGATGTTCCAAACTATCTCTACCGCATGTTGTCCGGCGGGTTTTGCCTTTTTGTGCCGATGTCCTCTTTCGTAGAAATGGACAGTTATACGTCCCAACACCGATGTATCCACGTCTACATCCGGCGATTCGGCAGCTATCGGCGAGGGCGTGCGGGTGGTTTTATGAATGGGAATACCCAAACCGAAGCGGTCTTCATCGCTTACGAAATGATTATAAAAAAGATATTCTTTTATTGCCATTCTCACCGACTTTTCGAGCAGCTTACGCGATGAAGTTTTTGCCTGCACCGCCACCGGAGTGCGAGTGCCGGGGTCTTTGGATAGCATAAATTTGGTATTGAAGTCGGTACACTGTTCTTCAAGTTCCTCGAATGCTTCTTCGGGAAAATGGAACTGTTTCTGCTTTTCCGACAGGCAATTCATAAAGTTATTGACCCAACGATGAAATTCAATGTCTTTGCGTGGAATAAAAGGTTCTCCCGGCATGTTGTTATCTGTTTAAGTATTAATATATTATAAAAAAATTGTGTTAATGATACTATTCATTTCCTCTTATGAAACAAATATTATGCCTTACGGAACAAATATTCTGTTTTTGGCAACAAATATTCTGTTCTTGGCAACAGATGTTCTGTTTTTGGCAACAGATGTTCTGTTCTTGGCAACAAGTGTTCTGTTCTTGGCAACAGATGTTCTGTTCTTGGAGACAGATGTTCTGTTCTTAGAGACAGATGTTCTGTTCTTGGAAACAGAATAGTTGCACGGAAAGACAATTTACAGGGGACCTACAACGTAAAATTTGCCTCTGAATACCCTAAAAAAGACTTGTTCTCTATGTCAATTATATTATATTGTCTTCCGGAGAAGAAAAATAATAGTGATTAGTGATAAATGATTAGTGGTAAGTGGACAAGTGGACAAGTGGTTAGTTACACGTTGTCGTGTCGGGCGGGCGGCATTAATCACTTACCGGTAACAACTTACCACTATTAAAATCCCCCGCAGGGAAAAAATAATAATGATTAGTGATAAATGATAACCGTAATTACGGACAAACGAAACGACGGTTCTTTGTATTCCTTTTCAAAAGAGGAGATATGTTTGGAATTGAATGATTTTGATGATAACGGAAAAATATTTACGACGAGTTTTTAGTTTTTCTTCTTTGCTTTACCCGGTTTTGCGGAGTGTTTTTGGGGGGAAATTTGGTTTTTGTCTTGTTTTTTCAGGGAGAAATTGCTTGTAAATAATTATAATTCAGTTGATTGTATTTTTCTTTTTATAAAAGAAAATATATGTAAGATACTGCATATAAATTTATTATCTTTGCAGAAATGGCATTGATGAACATTGCTGTTTTGGAGATGTTTATTTTGT
>JAIRTU010000209.1 GCA_031254735.1 Bacteroidales bacterium
ACCAATGCAGGATTGAAGAGGTTTTTTCCCAAGCCTCCGAAAGCCATTTTGCTAATGCCGATCGCCACCACAGCACCGATAACCACTATCCACCACGAAAGATTGCTCGGAACGTTGAACGCCAGCAACAAACCGGTGATAATTGCCGAACCGTCACTGACAGTCGGTTTTTGTTTCAAGAATACTTTTTGGAAAAACCATTCCAAAACAACGCAGGAAACCACACTGACAGCCGTAACCCTGACGGCGTCGATTCCATAATAATAAAAGGAAAAGAGCATGGTTGGGATTAATGCAATAATCACTGTCCACATAATTTTCTTCACCGAATCGGTGGTATGGACGTGAGGAGAACCCGATATTTTTAATAAACTCATATTATTCTTGGTTTTTGATTGTTCTATATTTATAAACTGTATTAACCGGTTTTTTATTTTACTCAAAATATGTTTGCTGTTTCTGCTTATTTTTCATTGTTTCAATTCCAAATTCAACATTTCGTAGATTTCTTGCCACGAGCATTTATGAAGTTGCGCGGCTTCGTTTTCCAACTCGGCAAAGATTGCAGAGGTGAAAAATAACTCCGTTGCTAAAACTTCATTCATCTTTTTATCGAGCATCAGTTTTTCAATGATTTTTTCGCCAATATCTTCAATGTCGAAAAGGGTATTATTTGATACATATCCCATAGTTTGTAACGATTTTAATGTGCAAAAACAAATTTGGTGTGTTTCTTCGTGGTATGATAATTCTTTCAAAAATTGTTCGCGCGAAATTCGTCCGTTTAAAAACTGTCGTAATCGGTATTGTATTTTGTCGTCAGCAACAGGACCTTCAATCAGGTCGTAATCGTGGCGTTGCTCTATGAAGTTATCGTCGCGATTAAGCACCACAAAATCAAGCCATTGATCGGTGTAACCGTCAAACCGCAACACGTTGTATTTACGCGAAGGGTCAAAAAATGTCTCTGTAAATTCAAATTCGGAAACAAAGCCCGAATTGCCGTATTTTGTCCCGACTCTTTTTGCCCAACTTTCAGCTTGCGAGCGGAATTTGGTGGTGTAAAAACCTCGTCCGAAGTCTCTGTATCTCTCACCTTTAGAAAGGTCTATTTCTTTTACCACTGTATAACTTCCATGATAAAGTCTCATCTTTGACCTCCGTTTTTAAGACACACTTCGTACAAATCGAGCAATGTATAGTATTCGTTGTCGGTATGTAAAGCCCACCAATGATTGTAGAGATAATCCAAGCCGCCGTATTTTTTCAAATACAGATACGCATCCGATATTTTCATCTTGAACGCCGCTGCAAATTCGGGTATGATAAAAGCAATGAAACTCACTTTATCGCTTGTTTCCTTATCTAATATTCGGTTATCCGTTGCTGTTGCGTTCATAATCTTACTTATAATTATCTGTCATACAAAAATACAACTTTATTTTCAATTTTATCTGCTTTTCATGTTTTTTGTTTTATCGAAAAATTAATTCCAAAAAAGAAATATTCCCGCAGCCAAGTTTTTTTTTGCAGCATGTTTTCTTTGGCGATCATTTCTTCCGCCGAACGATTTCGGTAAAAAAACGGATAGTAAAAACGAATGTATTCGGGCGATGTTTTTTCACATGAAAATCCTGCACGTTCAAATTCTTGCTTCCATTTTTTCCAACTGCGTACATTTTCATTGCCCAACAAAATATTTTTTTGCAAACGTTCGTCCCAAATGCTGATAATTCTTTTGTTTCCCCGCTGTTTGAAAAGTTTTAAATTGGCAATAATATTATTCCCGTTTTCTTCTGCGACAATCAATTGTCCATTTGGTTTGAGAACCTGACGGAAAATATGCAACGCTTCCTGCAAAGGCTCAATATGGTGCAAAGTGTCTTGCAAAATAATGCAATCAAAAGAATGATCTGCCGGGTTGTTATCAAAAACGTTGGCATAATCCACGGTAAACAAATCTGTATCTCCGTATTGTTTCCAATATTTTTTTCGTTGTTCAATCTGTTCAAAATAAAATTCCAATGTAGTTCCGTACACACTAAATCCATTCATTGCCAAAAACAAAGCCGTAGTTCCATATCCGCAACCACAATCCCAAATTGTTGAGTTTGGGTTGTTGATTTGGTTGGAAATATACTGTAAACGTTGTACAAAATAGGCTTTCCGAAATTCAAAAGATTTCTTATCATTCAAAAACTTATAGTATCCCCTCATCGCGGGGACGTCTTGCAGTTCTTTCAGGAACAATTCAAAAAAATCATCAACAGTCATTCGTTTTCCTGTTTTTTATAATAAAATTTTATATGCTTGAAAATTTCGTTTATAACATATAAGCAATTATTACTTCTGCGCCCTTGCTCGGATCATTGATCCTGTCTTATTTTTCCCTAAACGGATATAATCCAGCAACGGACGGTTTGCAGGACAGATAAACTGACAGCTTCCGCATTCTATACAACTCATTATCTGTTCTTTTTCCGTATCTTCCCAACGGCTGTTTTCCGCCAAAGGCGACAGAAAATAAGGCTCTAATCCCATAGGACAAGCATCCACGCATTTCCCGCAACGAATACAGTTAACCGCCTCCAAACGTTTCGCTTCTTTGGCATTGATTTGCAAAAGCGAAGAAAACCCTTTGGTAATATAAGCATTCAGATTGGCAACCGCTTTTCCCATCATGGGACCGCCGCTGATAACTTTTTCGGTATCTTCTGCCAAGCCGCCGTTTGCTTCCACAATCGCATGAATGGGCGTTCCCAAACGAACCACATAGTTTTTCGGTTGAGAAACCGATTTTCCCGAATATGTCAGATAGCCGACAACAAGGGGTTTGTTTTTTTGCACCGCCTCATACACCGACAAAGCCGTTGCGACATTGTCTACCACACAACCCACATCAACAGGCAGTTTTCCTGTGGGAACTTCGCGATTGGCAATGGCTTTTATCAACTGTTTTTCTGCACCTTGCGGATATTTGGTTTGCAAAACATGAATATTTATTCCCGAAAAATCGGCGGCAACTTCTTTCAGTCGTGCAATGGCTTCGGGTTTATTGTGTTCCACGCCAATATCTACCGTCAACAAACCCAAAGCCGAACGCAAAAGACATGCACCGATGAGAAATTCTTCGGTGCGTTCCAACATAATGCGGTTGTCCACCGAAATATACGGCTCGCATTCGGCGGCATTGATAATGCAATATTCCACCTTTTTTCCTTCGGGAATCATCAACTTGATATGAGTAGGAAAACAAGCGCCGCCCAATCCCACAATACCTTTTTCTTTTATTTTTTCAATAATCTCCGAAGAAGAAAGCGAAAAATCGCGTTTAATGTCGGCAGATAAATCAATGCCGTCTTCCCATTGTTCTTCTTCCGCCACATCGATGGTGATTGCCATTTTTTTGTATCCGCTGACGTCGGACACAGGCTCTATCTTGGCAACCGTTCCTGTGCATGACGAATGAAGATTGGCAGAGATAAACGCCTCTCCTTTGGCAATCAATTGCCCTGTTTTTACCGTATCTCCTTTTGAAACCACCACCACAGAGGGCGCCCCCAAATGTTGCGTGGCATACAATACCGCCTGTTTCGACAGCGGAAAAACTTCAAACGGAGTGTTATGTGCTAACTTGTTTTCCTGTGGGTGTATTCCCCCTTTTCTGAATGTCTTCACGTTAATTTATCTTTTGTACACACTAACTATGAAATGCAAAATTATCATTTATTTTGAATATAATACTTGTCAATCTGTTATTATTTTTCACGCAGGACAAGATAAAAACCGCTCCCCGACCAACACCAAATCGAATTTTCCCGGTTCGGAAAACCTCAACCTGTGTGGAACGACAGTAATCGGTTCTTGTATTGTCCTGTTCCGCTGACGGCGAAAAAAACTATCCCTTATAAAAAGGCATCTTTACCACAACGGATTTCACCGGTTTTTCGCGGATAATAATACATATTTCTGTTCCGATTTTGGCATGCTCCGTATTGATCAACGCCGTTCCTATTGCTTTTCCGACAGAAGGACCCTGTGTTCCCGAGCAAACATGACCGATTTTGTTGCCATTGACATCGGCTACTTCGTAATCTTGACGAGGAATACCGCGTTCTATCATCTCAAAACCAACTATTTTGTGCTTAACGCCTTCCTGTTTTTGTTTCAACAGGTTGTTTTTGTTGATGAAATTTTTATGATCCGCAAATTTGGTAATCCAACCCAAACCGCCCTCTATGGGAGAAGTGGCGTCGTTGATTTCGTGTCCGTACAGACAAAATCCCATTTCCAAGCGAAGCGTATCTCTCGCACCCAAACCAATAGGTTTTATGCCTAACTCTTTTCCTGCTTCAAAAACGGCATTCCATATTTTGAGTCCGTCTTCGTTTTTGAAATATATTTCACAGCCTCCCGAACCGGTATACCCTGTGGTTGAAAGCAAAATGTTGGGAATGCCCGCAAAAGTAAGGTGTTTAAACGTGTAATATTCCATATCTTCGATAGGAGTATCCGTTAATTTTTGCATGGCTTGCAACGCCAGCGGACCTTGTACTGCCAATTGTGAAATTTCATCGGAAGCGTTATGCAACTCCGCACCGAATTTCTCGTTTTGTTTCACCAACCAATTCCAATCTTTTTCGATGTTCGCCGCATTGACAACCAGCAAATATTCATCTTCATGAATGCGATAGGTCAAAAAATCGTCAACAATTCCGTTTTGCTCGTTCGGAAAGCAGCAATATTGTACTTTTCCGTCGGTGAGGGCGGCGGCATCGTTGGAAGACACCCATTGTACAAAATCTAAGGCTTTTTTTCCGCGAACATATATTTCTCCCATGTGAGAAACATCAAAAACGCCAACCGCTTTACGAACCGTTTCATGTTCAACTATTAAACCCTCGTACTGAACAGGCATATAAAAACCTGCAAAAGGAACCATCTTTGCACCGAGTTCCTCGTGTTTCTTTGTAAAAACCGTATTTTTCATCTGTTGATACTTAATATATTATACATTTAATTTGTCTTTTTTTATGTCCTGCAAATATACATTTTTTTTGTTTGCCTTTTTCATATCGACAGATAAATAATTGCCAAATCTTTTTTCCGGAAAGAAAAACACGCCTTTATTCCCCCACAAAACAAGTTTTTTGCCTCTTTATGTTTATGTATAAAGATGTGTATAAAAGTAGTCTGAATGGAGACTTGCCTTTTGCAAGGCAAATCCCGGCTCGCGGTAAAAAGAACGCAACATCTTACCGAATTTCTGTAAGGAGTTCTATTTTTCCCGAAGAATGTTACTCTTAATCATACAAATCACAATAATCACACCGTCCGGACATTTAGGAAATTTAGGGGTAAAAATCATTATTTGTCATTCGTCAGGTTTATCTTTGTAAACTTTATGCTACTTTTGCAGATAAATTAATCGTACAGAAATGAGCAAATTAAAAAGAGATTTAAGCAATTTGCAGGAATTGTTTCCTGCTTCTTTTTCCGAAGAACAAAAATCTTTTTGTAAAACATTATTTTATAAGAAGTTATCGTTACAAATGCACGCTTTTTACAACGGAAAGATGCAGACCATACCCAAAATTCCGATGGAGGGATTTCATTGGCTCAACGCATGGTACACCCCCGGCGTTTCGGCAGTTTCTACCGGCATACGCGACG
>JAIRTU010000230.1 GCA_031254735.1 Bacteroidales bacterium
ACGTAGTTAACAATCTCTTCTTTGGGTTTATGTTCCTGTTCTTTTGCTTTTTTGTAGACGTCGGAAATAATATGATCCTGCTTTGTGTCTTTGAGCAGGGCAATAGCCGCCTGAAAAGCGATAAACTCACCCAGACGACTCATATCTATTCCATAACAGTCGGGGTAGCGAACCTGCGGTGCGGAAGAGGCTACCACTATTTTCTTGGGCGAAAGCCTGTCCAGCATGCGGATAATACTCTCTCGAAGCGTTGTTCCGCGAACAATGGAATCGTCCAACACCACCAAATTGTCCACATTACGGTTTACCGTTCCGTAGGTTATGTCATACACATGGGCAACCAAATCGTCCCGCTGATTGTCTTGCGTGATAAACGTTCTGAGTTTAGCATCTTTCACCGCAACCTGATCGAAACGAGGCATGATAAGCAAAATCTTGTCTAACAGTTCGGGGGTGAGACAATCGATGTTTTTTAATATCTTCTGTTTTTTTACTTCGTTACAATGATCTCGCAAAGCGTCAAACATACCGTTGAAAGCCACCAAAGCCGTATTTGGGATATAAGAAAACACCGTATTGATCAAATCGTTGTCTATGGCTTTCAATACGCCGTCCAAGAGACAGGCGCCCAAGCGTTCGCGTTCTTTGTAAATATCCTGATCGGTTCCTCGCGAGAAATAAATCCGTTCAAAAGAGCATTGTTTGGGTTCTAACGGCTCTTTGCATGCTTTCACAAAGAAAGAACCGTCTTTTTTGATGATAGCCGCATAGCCGGGAGGAAGTTCGTTGACGTCTTCTGTCTGCAAGTTGAAAGCCGTCTGTATCGCAGGACGTTCGGAGGCAACCACTATCACTTCATCGTCCTGATAATAAAAGGCGGGGCGAATGCCTCTCGGATCGCGCAGCACAAAAGCATCTCCATGTCCGAGCATGCCCGCAAAGACATATCCGCCGTCCCATTTTTCGGAAGCCCCTTTCAATATCTTTTGAATATCCATTTCTTTTTGGATTCTTCGAGAGATGTCGTATTTTGCCAAGCCTTCTTCTTTGTATTTTTTATACAGATTATCATTTTCTTTGTTTACGTAGTTGGCAATGGTCTCCAACACGGTGATTGTATCTCCTGTTTCGATGGGATGTTGCCCCAAACTCACCAAATCGCCAAAAAGCTCTTCGTTGTTTGTCAGGTTGAAGTTTCCGCAGGCAACAATACTTCTCGACATCCAATTGTTGTGTATGATAAACGGATGTACCGATTCCACGGTGTTTTTTCCGAATGTTCCGTAACGCAAATGCCCCAAAAACAATTCCGAAGAAAAACGCAAATTTTCTTTTATCCACTCTATATCGTTCAATTTTTCGGGCTGATTATCTGCCACTTCTTGAATATCGTCGTACACAGGGGTAAAACAGTCGCGGATAGGCGTTGACGAGTTGGAACGCACGCGGTTGATATAACGCACCCCCGGTTTGGCATTAAACTTTATGGCGGCAATTCCAGAGCCGTCCTGCCCTCTGTTATGCTGTTTTTGCATTAATAAATAGAGCTTATTCAGTCCCCAAAATGCTGTTCCGTATTTTTCAACGTAATAATCCAAAGGTTTTAATAAACGAAGTAATACAATACCACACTCATGTTTAATGTTCTCACTCATAACGATTTATCTTTTTATGTTCAGAATTATTGTTGTCTTTTTTCAAAAAATTATATGCTAATACTGTTCTTTTTCGTTAGGGAAATCCGATGATTTAATATCACCGATATAACGGCGTAAAGCGGTTGTTATTTCTGAGCTAAGGTCATGGTAACGCCGCAAAAAGCGGGGAGAAAACTGTTGTGTTATGCCCAGCATGTCGTGCAGCACAAGCACCTGACCGTCTACTTCGCCGCCGGCGCCAATGCCAATCATGGGAATACGAAGTTTTTTAGCGACTTTTTCTGCCAATGTTGCCGGAATTTTTTCCAAAACAATACCGAAACAGCCGTGTTGTTCCAGCAGCATTGCGTCTTGCATCAGTTGATTGGCTTCGCCCTCTTCGGTGGCTCTCACGGTATATGTCCCAAATTTGTTGATAGATTGAGGGGTTAATCCCAAATGCCCCATCACTGGAATTCCCGCCGACAATATCCTGTCGACCGATTCTATGATTTCTTTTCCGCCTTCTATTTTTACTGCGTCTGCTCCCGATTCTTTCATAATGCGGATAGCCGAATGCAGGGCTTCTTTGGAATTTCCCTGATACGTGCCAAAAGGAAGGTCTACCACCACCAAAGCTTTTTCTACCGCCCGCACCACCGAAGCGGCATGATATATCATCTGGTCTAAAGTTATGGGCAATGTGGTTTTGTGTCCTGCCATTACGTTGGCGGCAGAATCTCCAACCAGAACAACTTCTATCCCCGACATGTCTAACAACTTCGCCATAGAATAATCGTAGGCAGTAAGCATGGCTATTTTTTCGTGATTTTCCTTCATTCGTTGAAGGATATGCGTTGTGATTTTCCCGGCAGATTGAGCAATACTTGCGGACATTTTCTCTTTTGTTAATACATTTGCGTGCAAAGGTAACATTTTATTTTTGGATACTCGCCTGTTTTTCCGAAATATTATTAACCGGTAAAGAAAAAAGTTTATTCGGAAGAGAGATCATTTTCCG
>JAIRTU010000280.1 GCA_031254735.1 Bacteroidales bacterium
GAGAGCAATCACCCCAACAACAGTTATTATTTTTCGCTGCACGACACAAGCGGAAAAAGCATTCTTTTTCGTTTGGCAAAACGCGGAGATCGAGACGAATTGTGGTTGGTTTACCATGATAATGACGGAAAATCGTATCGCAACAGAGATTCGCTGGCGAATGCCGAATCGTCTGCTTCGGTGAAATGTATCAAAGTGGGCGAAGAGTGGCAATTTCAATTCACAGGTATACTGACAGAAGTCAACGCCGAAACGCCAACGCCCATACAGGCAACGTTAAACGCTGTTTTTACATCGACCGCACCCATTTTTGAGTTTTCCCGACATTCCGATTCCAGAGCTACGGCAAACGCTTTGGCAAGGGAAAAACTCAGCAAGAAATTTCTCAAAGAACTTTCTGAAAATCATCAGGTTCACTACGAACAGGGCGGACAGGCAAGCGGCACGTTGCAATTGGGTGAAGAAACGATTGCTTTCGACATGCGAGCCATGCGCGATCATTCTTTCGGAAAAAGAAATTGGGATTATATGGACAGGCACGTTTGGCTGATGGTTCTTCTCGAAACAGGCGAAGTGATGAACATAAACATGGTGCGTTATCCTGTTATTTTCGAGATGCAACACGGATATTTGGAAAAAAACGGACAATATACCAATGTGCTTTCCTGCACCGAAATGGACAAAATAACGCTTTCGGATAAAACACCCGACACGTTTACCTGCGATATTCTGTTGGCAGACGGCAGAAAAGTGAAAATGCGTTGCGAAAAAGAAATTGAAATTGATTTCCCTTTCGACAACGGCGCTTATACCATCTTTGAGGGCATCGGCAAACTTGAACTCGACGGCGTGAAAGGCAGAGGAATTATCGAATTCGGCTACAACGCCGACAAAAAACGGTGGACAAGATAAAATGCAGTTTATCATCAACACAAAATTATTATTAAGCCAATAAAAAATAGTATTCGGAATCTTTTAAAAATATGGAAATATACAAGCTGAACGAAATCCCCCAAAACAAATTGAACGAAGTCGGCGGAAAAGCAAAAGGATTATGCCTCATGGCTCAATCGGGAATAAACATTGCACCGGGTTTTGTGCTGATGAATGTGGAAAATTACAACGATGTGGAAAATGCCGCTCAACATTACACAAACAGCGGTCTGCAAACGGTGGCGGTGCGTTCTTCGGCAAACCGGGAAGACGGAAGCGACTTTTCCAATGCGGGACAATACAAAACCATTTTGAATGTTTCCGGCAAAGAACAGTTTAAACAATCGGTGTTGGATTGTTTGAGTTCGTTGCACAGCGTTGAAGCCGAGAGCTATTCCACCTTTTTCAATCAAGCCAAAAGCAACAAAATGTCGGTGGTTATCCAACAAATGGTGGAAGCGTCGAAAGCGGGCGTTTGTTTTACCGTCAACCCCAACGGAAATGATGACACACTGTTGATCGAAGCGGTAAAAGGTCTTGGAGAGGCTTTGGTGTCGGGACACGAAAGTGCAAAACAGTATATTCTGGACAAAAAAAGTCTGGAAAGCATTTCTATCAGCACCAACAACGAATTGCTTTCTACGCATGAACTTAAAGAAATTGCCGAGAAATCGTTGCAGGCAAGTCAGCATTTTGCAACGCCCTTAGACATGGAATGGGCAGTAGACGCCAACGGAAATGTGGTGTGGCTTCAAGCTCGACCCATCACCACCCTGCACGAAGCGGATATTCATGAGTTGGATTCCAAACGGAATCTCAAAGGGCAAATAATTACAACCTGCAACATCAGTGAAATGATGCCCGGTGCGGTAACACCGCTGACTTTATCGACTTCTCTGTATGCCATCGATTGGGGATTGCGAAAAATGCTGGTCATATCGGGCGCTTACAAAAACATGGACGAAGCACCCGAAGGGAGTTTTGCTTTCAGCATAGGAAATCATCTTTTTTTGAATTTGTCGGCTATCGGAAAACTGTCCGAACATGTAACGGGCGCCGATTTTAATGCTATCGAACTGAGTTTGTGCGGAAGAACATTGGATCACCCCGAAGGATATGAAAATCAAGGGCGAAAAGTCGGAATGATCAAAGGTTTGCGAAACGGAATAAAATATGCACGATTTATTTTCTCTCGAAACAAAGCCCGAAAAAAACTGACCGATTTAGCCGCCATATATCAATTTGTTCATCAAGACACTGCCGAAAAACAATTTGAGGCGTTGGAGAAAGCAAAAAACGACGTCAATCAATCTTTTCTTCATCATTATATCACATCGGCACATTCGGGAGCAATGAGCAGTGCGTTGAATATCGCATTGTCGCAAGACATTGACCCCGAAGAAGTAAAAAGCATTATCGCAGAAGCTCTGGAAAATATCGACGGAATAGAGAGTGTGGATATTTTGCGTTCGTTGCGAAAAATTGCCGCCGATTTGATCGCCGAGATGCCGGATTGGGAAAAGCATTCGCAGGAAGATATTTTGCAATATTTAAAAACAGGCAAGGGCAATGCACATCAAAGTTATCTGTATTTTATCCGCCGACACGGACATCGTGCCATACGGGAAGCCGAAATGTCGAGCAAGGCTTGGGCAGATGACCGACAGGGATTTATGAATTATCTTTCAACCGTTCTTTCTTCGCAAGGAATAGAACCTCAAAAGAATACGCAAGGCTATAATCCTTACAAAGAAATCGATTTACGTTATAAAGGATTGAAACGCAGAATTTTCCGTTATCTGATCAAGCAGGCAAGAATTGGCGTTGTAAACCGCGAATCATCAAAATCGTCTATTATCAAGATTTTGAATGAGATAAAACAGGGATACCGTCATTTAGCCGTTCAGCTGCAAGAACAAGGACTTTTGCAGGATACCGATTTGATATTTTTTCTTCAACATCACGAAATTGGCGAGCTGGTACGCAAACACGACGCCGCCCTTGTGAAATTGGCGTTGCAAAGAAAACGACTTTACGAAGAGCAGAAAAACCTCTCTTTCGGAGATGTGCATTTCGATCGTCCCGTTCCCGAAGTGATCGACAGCATGGCAGGCACTCCGGGCAGCGAATTGAAAGGAACGCCTGTCAGTCGAGGCATGGCAGAAGGCAAAGCCAGAGTGGTGAAATCGATAGAAGACGCCAACCAATTGCAAAAAGGCGAGATTATGGTTGCGGCATTTACCGACATCGGCTGGTCGCCCTATTATTGCAAGATAGAAGCTCTGATCACCGAAGTAGGTTCTATGCTTTCTCATGGCGCCGTGGTTGCCAGAGAATACACTTTGCCTTTGGTTTCCAACGTGAAAGGTGCTACGTCTATCATCAAGACAGGCAATAGAATCATGGTCAACGGAAATACAGGGACGGTTAAGATTTTGGAAGATGAATAAGTTTTGGGAGTATAATACGGTCAAAAATTTTCGGCTGAAATCAGGGCATTGTACAACTCTGAATATGGCTGAATATTATTTTGAATCGCCAAGAAAATTTTTTTGAAAATATATTTTGTATGCAAAAAACAGTTACTTTTGCAACCGTAAAAATATAAAAAAACGGACAAGAGGAAATAATATATTGTTTAGTAACGAATAAAACAAAATAACAATGAAAAATATTTTAACCATTCTGATGCTTTGTGTTTTTGCTTGCGCATGCACAAACTCCGAAACAAAAAGAGACAAGGTAAAAACCGATGCGGAAGAACAAGGCTTAAAAGGCAAAGTAAAAAGTGTGCGTGAGACAGAATATAAAGCCGTAGATAAGTTTGGCGAAGTAATCATAGGAGAGCTAACAGATGATGACTTCTACAAATATAACGA
>JAIRTU010000076.1 GCA_031254735.1 Bacteroidales bacterium
AAGCGAAGATTCATTCCCCACAGGAGTATAAAAAGAATTATTGCCAAACTCTACAGGTACATGATTGCAAAAGGTTGTATTTGACGGCAGACCAATCACCGACGTCAGTCTCCTGTTTAAAATATGTTTTGCAAAAGTTGTATCGGAAACACACCCGTATTCATTGGTAATTTGCATGTAAACATCAAGAACCCCTTCCGGAATATCTGCAAAAACAGGTTCTTCCGCTATGGAAGTATTGCCGCCGATAGCCCATTTCCATTGGGTGATTTTTGCCGTATCGAAAGGGGGAGCGGTATAGGAACTGTCTCGAAGGTAAATGCTGTTAGAAATATTGGCACACAGTGTATCTTTGGATAATGTTATGGATAAAGGGTCTTTTCCCGAAGCAAGAACAGGTGTGCTTTGGGGGGTAACAGAAAAAGTTACCGTATCGCTATGCTGACAGAAAAAAGAATCCACATTGAAAAAATAAGCGGTGTAGGTGTTGGCGTAATCAAAATGTATTGTTTCTCCAATATTCGGACTGATACCCGAACTGTCAAGACCGCCATAAATGAATGGAGGCCACATCCACTGCGGAGGATACCAACCTGTAACCTCTTGGTGGGAGGAGTCGTGCGATTCAAGAAAGAATTTCCATTCTACAATTCCGGGTCGAGAGGTACTTCTATCGTAAAAGGTAAAATCACTTCTTTCGCAAACCTGTCCGTATACAAAGTTCGATTGAGGATTGGCAATACGAATACAGCCACAAAGGGTGTCGGTACAAAATCCGCATTTATTATATGTTGGGCTGTTTACAATTAGCGAGTCGTCGTTATAGGCTATCAAAGACGGTCGCACCCCGTACAGAGTGGCGTTGGCAAGCACAAAATCATTAAGCAGCGTGTATTCAAAAGAAGGTTCATAAGCCGTATCTGTTGATTGTGCGGACAGCAGTTCCGCATCGCCGAAATACCATTGATAAGAGGTGGCTAAAATCGAATTGTTTCTAAATTGAACCCCTGCGGGAAATTTACAAAAGGTGGTATCGGAAGGAGAAAATCCTCCCATGGGGGGGCAGACAAAAGCAATGGAATCCAAGGTGATAATTTCTCCCTCACAACCATTATGCGAACCATACGCCCTGACGGAAAAATAACCCAATCGGTCTACCGATAGTTGTATACTGTCTCTGTCTTCGCTTGCAATATGTTCATCGTAATCTATCCCCATCCATGTCCAATGTTTGGCACGCACGCCGGCAATCGGCTTTCCCTCATTGTCGAGGCTGTCGAAAGCAACAACGGTCAACTTTGAACGTTCCCAAAACTCGGTGAAACAATCTTCGACATACGTATATCTCGCCCCGATTTTCGGCGGCATTCCTCCCTTAAATATCATCAGTGTATCAAACATCACACATCCCTGTTCGTTGGTAGCGGTAGAAGTAACAACATACGCGTTTGTATCGTAATACCAATGTTCACCAATAGGCAACTGAGTAGAAGCTGCAAGCAAACTTGCTGTATATTTGGGAAATGGCACAGAAATATCATATGCGTACGACGAGTCGCCGTCTCCCCAATCAATGATAAAATCGACGTTTGTAGAAGAATGAATAGTAAACTTCGTCAACATCATGTCAAACGGAATACAGGTTGTATCAGAAAAAAGTCCACCCCTGACATACCAGGGATGAATAGAAATAATTTTCGAGGTATCTTTGAGTGTACAACCGTAAGGAGTGGTTACCGACAGGGTTACCGTATATTCGCCAAAGTCGGGAAAGATATGAGAAACCGAATCGCCGGAGGCGGTGGTGCTGTCTCCAAAATCCCATACGATAGAGCCAAACCCAAAATCGTCGGTGGAAGAATATGGGGTACGATCTTTAAATCCAAAAGGATAAAAAGGTTCACAGACATAATTAAGACTGTCGTATTCTTTTGCTACCGCTGTTACAGAATCGTAGACATGAATAACTACAAAGCCTGTATCCGAACATTTGCCTCCATCGAAAACACCTACTGCCCTTGCGGTGTATGTTCCCGAAGCGGTATATCTTTTATTATAAAGAAAAGGATAATATAACGACGTGCCGACAGTTCCATCGCCGAAATCCCAATAATATTCCACATCCATGGAAGAGCCTCCCTGAAAACTTACCGTAGCGGGAACGGAACAGAGAATGGTATCCGACACCGAAAAAGAGATGTTGTATTCCACCACCTGAATATATGCCGTTTTCGATATTGTGTTGGTGCAACCTTCGTCGCTGGTGGCGGTCAGGCTCACCGAATAACTGCCTATTCCGTTATAGCTGTGTGTTGGATTTTCAACTGTGGAACTCGGCGGTGTGCCAAATTGCCATAAATAAGTATTGTTGCCGGTTACCGTGGTAAGGTTGGTGAAATTTGCCGTTGCAGGCGTGCCTGCCAGAAAACAAAAAACTCGTTGGTCGACGTCAAAATCGGGTATGGGCTTTTGTTTGACATAAATGTAATTATTGATGGTTTCTTTATGAGAACAGCCATTTACATCGGTTACGGTAAGAGAAACAGGATACAGCGTAGTAAGATTGGAAGGATTGGCATAAGCATAAACAGGATTGGCTGCGGTACTGCTTCCGCCGTCGCCAAAATCCCACAAATACGACTGTATCGAAATACTGCTTGTAATCGAACTGCTGAATTGCACCGCTTCGCCCGGACAGAGAGAATCGTTCAACTTGGTAAAAGTAAAGGCGGGCGGCGTAAAAATCCGGATACTTTGCGTATCCGATCGCGAACTTCCGTTTTGAAAAAATGCCGTTAAACAAACGGTATATATTCCCGGTGCGGTATAGGGATGAGCAGGATGCTGAACGTTGGAGGTAAAACCATCGCCAAAATCCCAAAAATAACTGTTTATCAACCCTGTGCTTGTATTCGTAAACGAAAATGTTGCAGGGGCACATGCAGATGTTTGTGTATAGGTAAACCCCACCGTTTGAGATTTCAAACCCATACACAAGGTATATATAAAAACAAAAAATATAACTTTCTTCATATCTATTCTATTCCTTTGTAAGAGAAGACGCATTTTTCGACTGTTTTGTTGCCTGCCGGTTTTTTTATTTTCTAAAATATTGACACAAAGATAGTAAAATTTTCAATATACATGCAAACTTTGTACATGGAGATTGTTTTAATAATGAATAAAGCGGAAACAGCGGTTACCGGCAAATGATTAATTACGCACGAACAAACAATTCGTAATTCGTGATTGAAAATAATCACAACCCAAACAGCAGGCACAAAAGGCGGTAAATGCTTTAACCGAAAAAAATTTATTCCTTTTGAAAAAACATTTTCATAAAAACAAACAGATTTGCATGTTTTTTGTTGATACAAAAAGGCAAATATTATTTTATACATGGACGAAAATACATTTTCCAAGTTGACCTACGGCGTATATATCATTGCTTCGGGCGACAAAACCCGGCACAATGCTTTTGTGGCGACGGCGGTGTTTCAGGTTACGGCAATGCCGCAAAAAATAGCAGTGGTATGCAGCAAAAACAATTTTACCACGCCGTTGATAGCCGAAAAAAAGGCTTTCTCCATTTCGGTGTTGAAGCAGGACTACACGCCGACAACAATGGGAAAATTCGGATTTCGTTCAGGGAAAGACTTCGACAAGTTTGCAGGGAGTAACTATTTTTTTACCAAAAACACAGGCGTTCCGGTGATTTTAGACGATACCATCACGTGGTTTGAATGTGAAATCGAACAAAGTACAGATGTGGGAACGCATATTCTTTTTATCGGAAAGGTGATTGATTGCGAAATGATTGACGAAAATCAAACGCCTTTAACCTACCGGTATTATCACGCAGTAAAAAAAGGATTGATCCCCAAAAATGCTCCCTCGTATGCAGATGTAAATAAATCAAGTAATTAACTTTTAAAAATAGAATGATTATGAAGTATGAATGTGTAGTATGCGGCTATGTGTACGACCCCGCAGTGGGCGACCCTGACAGCGGAATAGCTCCCGGAACAGCTTTTGAAGATATTCCCGACGATTGGATTTGTCCGGTTTGCGGCGTGGGAAAAGATCAGTTTGAACCGCAGAATTAGTGCGTGTTGCAGAAAATCACGAGTTGCGGAGAGCGTTTGTTTCCATGCAAATTCAAACCTTCGAGGTGGTAAAAATCTCGAAGGTTTCGTGGTTTTACAATCTTCCGAATCGCATCAACCGAAAAAAACTCCGTTCAGACAAAGGAAAGGCGGCGTATTTTTTATTCCTCTCTCAAAGAGGCATTTAAAAAAACAATTGATAAACTTTTTCAGGATAATATAAAAAACAGATAATGTACAACAAAAGACCAATAGCCAAAGATATTTATTACGTGGGAGTAAACGACAGGCAAAAATCACTTTTTGAGAATTATATTCCTCTGCCTGCGGGCGTTTCGTATAATTCTTATTTGATAGCAGACGAAAAAACAGCACTTGTCGATACGGTTGACGTGTCGTTTGCCGATGTTTATTTTGCCAAATTAGAAGCCGTTTTAAACGGAAGACCGGTAGATTATCTGATTGTAAACCACATGGAACCCGATCATGCAGGGGCTATCGGGTTGCTGAAACAAAAATATCCCCAAATTACCATTGTGGGAAATGCCAAAACCTTTGACATGCTCAAAGGATATTTTCATATTGACACGCAGTTGCACGAAGTGAAAGAGGGCGATACTCTGTGTTTGGGAAAGCGGAAATTGACTTTTTACATGGCGCCCATGGTGCATTGGCCAGAAGTAATGGTTGCCTGCGAAAATACGGATAAGATACTGTTTTCTGCCGATGCTTTCGGCACGTTTGGAACATTGGACGGCGATTATCTGGACGAAAATTTGAATACGGATAAATATTGGGACGAAATGCGCCGCTATTATGCCTGCATTGTGGGGAAGTTTGGTGTGCCTGCACAAAATGCCATTAAAAAAATATTGACGCTGAATGCGAAAACCATCTGTCCCACGCATGGTCCGGTTTGGCAAAAAGACATACAAAAAGCCATTGCCAATTACGACACATGGAGTAAATACGAAGCGAGACAGGGCGTGGTGATTGCATACGGTTCGATGTATGGAAACACACAGCAATTGGCAGAAGCCGTTGCCGAAGGCGTGGTTTCGCAAGGGATAAAAGATGTGGTGATACACAATGTTTCCAAAACCGATACTTCGTTTATT
This sequence comes from Bacteroidales bacterium, assembly GCA_031254735.1. The sequence continues at coordinate 5,225 of JAIRTU010000076.1, forward strand.
CTTTCGGATATTTTTGAATACAAAGGAGTTATTATCGGAAGTCCTACTTATATGATGGGTGTATATCCCATGATAGAAAAACTGTTGTCTTACATCGAACATCGTGGAGTTAAAAATCGGTATTATAGCTGTTTTGGGTCTTTCACATGGGCGGGGGCTGCCGTTAAAACGCTGACAGCTTTTTCTCAAACCATGAATTGGGAATTGGTCGGCAATCCTGTGGAAAACAAACAGGCGGTTTTTGCCCCAACATACAGCGAAGCGTTTGCGTTGGGTGTGGCTATGGCAGAGCGACTGAAAACAGAAAAATAAAAAATTTAATTAGTGCGCAATTCTATTATTTTTTTTAGTACCTTTGCTGCATAATTTTAAAACTAATATTAACACAATTAAAAAATTAAAAAGATGAGAAAATTTATTTTTGTATTTATTCTACTAATGATGGGCTTCCAATATGCACAAGCCCAAAAAATTACGGAAACTTACTACTTCGATGAAAACAATCCCTATGCGAGTGCACCATTAGACGGACTAACTATGGTAATTCCAGAAAGTGAAGTAGTTCTTTTCCCAATAATGTTTGTAATGGTACACACAGGAAGTCAAACTGTGAATGTAAGCGACAGTCTTATTTTTCGGTATGCTGTTAATGGAAATATTATTGCTGTACCGCTTGCATTCGCCTCCGCCATAGAACCCGGCGATACTCTTCTGTTTCCTCTTGACCTGCCTATTCGTACTAGCGAGTTGATAGGGGGAGCGAACTATTCAAATTACTTCTGCGTAGACATACCGGTAGTTTACTATAATGGTGTGGCTACACCTACGCAAGAAGGATATTATTGTTCTGTTTTTCATGCAACCGGAAATGTTGATAACACAGAACTTACCAATTTGAATGCTATTTCTATGTATCCCAATCCGGTAAGCGATCGTCTGACAATCGACAATCTGACAGAAGCAACCGATATTTCTGTTTACAGCATAACAGGACAATTGGTTAAAACAATTTCTTCCGCAACAGGTTCTACCGCAATTGATGTAGACAACCTTTCCAATGGTTTTTACATTGTAAAAATGCAAAGCGGAAAAAATATCCG
>JAIRTU010000113.1 GCA_031254735.1 Bacteroidales bacterium
CCCGACAAGACTTGCCGAATATCATAAAGGGTCGAGATCGGCTCACGCAACATTCTTTCTGCTAAGGTTTCACCCGCAATATAATGTTCCACCAAATAGAGAAATTTTTTATTCCCTACAATCACCTCACCACGATCTTCGTACGATACGATATTCGGGTGTTTGAATCTCCTTAAAAATTCAATTTCCAACAAATTACCATTGGTATCAAACGACGTGTGGTGCAATGCCGCAGGATAAAATAGTTTTAGAAAACAGAGTTTCCCTTCCGCACTTTTCACGCGGTAGGTTTCAGTAGATTTCCCTTTTTTGACAAAAAATAAAATGGTGTATTTGTTGTCGAAGAGTTGATTTTTTGATAAAGTACTCATTATTCTTCTTTTTTTGATTTTAGAAACAAAGACACTACCAAACCAGCTGCAACTAATACATCAATAATGTTCCACAATTCTCTACCTAACGCAATTTTATGAAATGGCTGAAATAGAATAGCCAAAACAATATAGACGACAGACTCTATTTCTTTTTTCTGTCCATACGAGAAATAGGCAAGTATGGCAAAACCAACAAATGAGATAAAACGCACAAATTGGTAATAACCAAAAGGCATATCTGCTAAACATAGCAACATTAATATTGCCAATATTATTTTTATTGCTTTCCCCATATTAGTTTCTCATAAGTTTAACCTAATGTCTCTGTTGGTAATTCATCTTTCGGTATCAACTTAACAAGTTCGGCTAAAACAGGGCGAACATTATTGTCACCATCTGCCACCATTTGCAAACCTTTGTTGATTAATTGCCGGGCTTTTGTTGCATCTTTCCAATGAAACTCACCAAAACATTTGTCGAAAAATTGCAATATTTGCACATCTTGCGAACCTCCCGTTACAGTATTGCGAAGATTGTAATCCAATGAATGAATTTCAGAAGACAATTCTCTTGCTTCACCTTTATTTCTCTCGTGAATGACTAAATCAACTCTTTGTTTGATTTCAATAAGCATATTATTTATTTGTGGCATATTGACTTTATCACTATCACCTAATTGTTTGATTTTTTGCACTAAATCTTCAAACTCAAAATAAGTGTCTTTCAGCTCTTGTTCCACCGCCGGCCACTCTTGTGCTTTTTCCAAAGCTTCGAGTAGCAAGAGTTCTTTGCGAAGTGCATCAAAGATTTTTAAACGACCATCGGCACTGCCTTTTTCGTGTTCTAATTGCTTTTCGAGATTTTCCAAGCGTTCCGAAATATCGTTTGCCTGCACATTGCGAGCGGCACGCTGGGTATTACTGATTTTTTTTGCCAATTCGTCGGCAGGAATTGCTTCGGTCTGTTTCACCGTAATTTCCAACTCTTCGGTGTAATCGAGGACGGGAAAATAGGCGGAAAACTTCATCAAACCCGATTTATCAACTTTAATTGTAATATCTACATCACTGCCTTCGGGAAGCAATGCCGGCAAACTCTCGCCTGTGATTAACACTTCAAAAATCAGATTATTGAGGTCCGGATTGGTTTTTTGCGAAGCATATTCGCCCTCGTAAATCGGAATACGAATTACATCTTTTACCATTCCGGGACGGATTGTCTGACGAGTTTTCAGTCCGTTAGTAATGCCTACGGCGGGATAGCGGTTATTCTTTTCCAAACCTTTGACAGGCAGAATCAAGTCCTTTCCTTCGTCTGCAAAATGTTTTACAATGCAAATATGGCTCGGTAACACCTGCATACCGTCAAGTCCACCTATACCTTGCAAAATGGTAAATTGATTCGGCTCACATTCAATTCTATTTCCCTGATTATCATAGACATTGACAGCAAAAGCATTTGAGCGACCTTCCAGCAATTGCACTTCCATAAGAGTGGTTTTTTTGTCACTAATTGCTTTTTTCGGACTGCTCCACGCACCATCAAAGCGGACAAATTCGGCAAAAAGTTCGGCCGGGTAATCGCCTGTGGATTTTTCTTTTAACACTTTAATATTAATCCATTCTTCAGTTTCTACCGACGCCGCTTCATATTTCACTTCGAGTTGCAGTTTGGTTTCATCGCGGATTTCGTCCTGAATTTCGTCCGCAACATCAATCGTAGAAGCATACAATGCCGCACCGCAAGCAACAACGGTCATCGGGTCAATCGAAGTATCTACATTCTCTGTAATCTGCTCTTTCAACATCCGACGCAAAATGGGCGAATGGGTAGGACCGCCTACCAAAATAAGTTTATCTAATTGGCTACTTTTCAGATTGTTGCGTTTCAATAAATTCTTTGTAATGTCGATTGCTTTCTGGAAATGAGGAGAGAGGACGCGCTCTAAATCATCGGTTGTAATACACAAATCACTAATATCTGTTTCTTCTCCATTTTCGTCTTCACACAAATCCCCCAAATTATAATCAACATCATATTTTTCGCTAAACGATAATTGATTTTTTGCTTTTTCTGCAAAACGCTTCAAAGCAGAACGCAATATTTGACGATTATCAGCATCATCTAAAATAAAATCAATGGCATAATGTTCTTGCATATATGGAATTATAATTTCATCAACAATCGCCTCGTCAAGGTTTTTACCGCCGAGCCAATTATCGCCTTCGGTGTCTTTAACCGACAAAATACCTTCTTCGGCTTTGATAAGAGCCGCATCGAAAGTACCGCCGCCAAAGTCAAAAACGAGCAAAAAACCGTCTTTCGATTTGCTATCCAAGCCGTAGACAGTAGCGGCAGCAACCGGTTCTTGTAGAAGTTGTACTTGCTTGAAACCTGCGAGTTTAGCAGCTTTCATTGTCGCCTCTTTCTGCTGATTACCAAATTTTGCAGGAATAGTTATTACAACAGAAGACAAGTTTTCGTCCTGAATAAGTGATTTAAGTTTAATGAGTACTTCCGCCGAAAGTTCGTAAGACAAAAATTCCTTGCCCATATGGGTACTCTCGTAAGTAGTAGTTGTTCCCATAGTGCGTTTAAACTCAATAAAAGTGTTGGTTTTACCTTTTGTCAGCACTTTCAATGCACGAGCAAAATCACTTCTCATAACCTCTGTTGCTGTATCTCCGACGAGTACATTTAGTTTTTTGTTAAAACTCACGCACGAAGGCACAGTGTCTTTGAGTGTATCCGATTTTTTAATCACAGGAACTCCATTTTCCATTCTTGCAATGGCGGAATTAGTAGTTCCAAGGTCAATTCCATAATCAATTTTATTACGCATAATATTATTGTTTTTTATTATTTATCCTACATTTAATTCTATTTGTGCGGCTTGTATCATTTTGTCTTGGTAATTCACTTGTGGTTTGATAATTTTTGAAATTATTTTCTCTCCTTCTTTCAGACTTTCATCATAAATGGAGTTTATAACAATAACTTTCAGCCCTTCGTTGTACGGCTTGCCCAAAAGTTCGGAAATTTCGTAACCATTAACGGCGAGATTATCTTTGAGTTTGCCGATTGAGCGAGTTAATTGTTTTAATCCCTTTGTATTACTATCCATTAACGAAAGGTTACGCTCCATAAGCGTAATTTCGTCGGCAAGTTTGAGGGCGAGGGAATGGTCGGGTTTGCCGCCGTCTGCTGCCGAAACAGGAATTTCGCGGATTGTTTTCATTAGATTCCCCAAAACTTCCGCTTGCTGCGAATACGCTTTTACAAGTTTCGTTTCAATTGCCGATTTTTGTTCTTCCAACTGCGTTATCAGTTTTTTAGAATCGGTTTTTCGTTTGGATAACAAATAAAGAAACAACCCAACCGACAACAACAACAAAATAATACCACCGATAATGCCAAATCGTGATTTTTTGTCGATATTTTCCGTAACATTTGTAATTTTGTTTTCTACAGTTGTTGCCGTTTCCTTGATTTTCACATCCAAACTATCTTTCAAGCTGTTAACATTCCCAGAAACAGCATCAATCATAGATTTAGCTGAGTCGATTTTATTCTGCAGTGACTTGATTTGTCCATCGACTTTCGAAATACGATTCGAAAAATCTGTTTGCTGCTTTTTCAACTCGGCTTGTAACGTGTCAACAATTTGTTGCTGCAATACAACTTGCTGCTGCAAACCAACGATTGCAGTGCTGTCGTTGGTTTGCGATACTACTGACAGCGAAGAAAAGAAAAAGACTATAAAAGTTGTTAACCTACTCATTACTTTATGATTTTGATAATTTGATTTAATAAATTGCGAATTATTGTATTAATAGTTTGCTTGTCTTTTAGTTTTTCTACAAGTTTTGGTGAGTAATGATAGTAGGTTTTTATAAACCATCGTCCAAACATTGAATTTTGCAAAACTTCATCTCTAAATTGTCGCAAAACCAGAACTTGCGGGTGTTCATAACTGCCATATGCCATTGTTGCTATAAAACAATTATCGCTACTAATTTTTCGACCATCGTATTTCTTTAAAACATTATTTATAAAATGTTTATTTGATGTTTTTTCTTGAATCCATTCTGCCAACCGTACAAATTCTTGTTTTTGATTTGTATTGTCGCATTCTTTGATTTTTTCGATATTTGAATCAGTTAAAACGGTTTTTAATAAGTCATTTATTTTGTCCCAATCTATCGCATTTTTTTTGATCTCTGCTACTTTGTCCCAATTAATAGATTGACCCCATCCTAAGCTTCTTGATTGTAAAACAACTTGTGCATCAATTTTCACACAGGCTTCTTCATACGCTTGTTTTATCATTTGCATTGTCTCAATCGCTACTTTAATTTCCTTATTTTTCATCTCGTTAAGCGTCTGCAAATTATCTTTCACTCTGCCTTTAACTACACTGCCTACTGCTATGTTTTGAGCGAGCTTTACAAGGTTGGTGGTATTTGTGTGGTAATCGACCGAATTATTATCTTGTTCCTGCATTTTATTGAAATAGTCAATACTGCATTGCAAAATTTCATTTGCCACTTTGTCGGCAATGTTTGAATAATTGAAATCTTGCTCGCCGAAAATGGTTTTTAGTTGGACAAGGTCAGCTTGGGTGTCGTTGTAAAGTTTTTTACCTGCTTCTTCACCTTTTGCGCTGTTTGCTTTGCGGGCATTTTCGGAAATGGAAATAGCTACTTTAATATTGTCGGTAAATGATTTGGATATATTTTTGAGAAAATCAGCTCTGGCTGTAAAATTTACGTCTTTTACAATTTGTGCCAATGTGCCTATTTCAACAATACCGTCATCTGCAATTTTATTGAGAAATTGCATCTGAAGTTCTTTTTGTGAAATTTTAAAAGTAATATCGGTTACTTCTGTGATAAATCTATGACAATGTTCGCTTTCCAAAAAATATAATTTAGAAACAACAGCATGATGCACATTTACATTTTGTTTTGTCAGATACGAACCAACAAAAAAATTGTGGAAAGCAGAAGCATTCCCCTTCGTTACTTCTCTCCAAAGGCGACATCCATCCTTTTTTGTTTTGATAATTAGGTCATTCCAAATATTCAATGCCGATTCTATATCACCCTCTTTCATCGCATCAAAAGCCGGCTCATCAGTAATTTCATTGCCTCTCCAAAACCAAAAAAGAGAATTTTCAATTTTTTCGGAATTGGTGTCGTTGCGCTCTATGGCATCGTCAATCATTTCAACACTGCGTTGCAAGTTGTCGAGTTTCGAGAAGCTGTAATCTTCAGGTAGTTTTTCGTCTGCGGCAATATACTTTTTAAGTTTATTTGCCTGCTTTGTTTCTTCTTTGAGCGTTGCACCTGCTAAAACCCCCAAAATTCGATACGGATTATTTGTAATTGCTTGCATTTATATTGTTGATTTTTATTATTTTGTTACTTGATTTTAGAATACAAAAAAACGAGTCTATCGTTTGCACGATGGACAAGGACAAAGCAGACATTTTCGTTAATAAAATACTGAGTACTTTATATAAAATTCGCATTGAAATGCCGTAAGAAGATAGATAGACAGATAGACAAGACGCTAAATCACCTATATTCATTTGATTACATGCACGCATCGGAGCTTGGGTAAAACACATGACAAAACAGTCGTCAATTCTATTATCCTCTTCCGATGAGGCACGCCTCATCTTTACAATATCATTCAACCACCTTTTCCAACTGTAACTTTGGTATTTACCACGGTTAAGCCTTTCTTCTACACTCAATAAAATACACATATAATTTTGCGACCGTAAAGTTACTAAATTTTCACATACCAAACAAATTCTTATCATTATTTTTTGCTTTTTTCTACTTTTGGTTGAAAAAAGACAGATCAACAGAAATATTGTGTATCCTCGACAAATGAGTAGGGGGGAGGCAACATTTTTATTGTTCTCGCACTGCGCTATCGCTTGTACGCGACTATAAAAATATACCCCACCCCTATAAAAGCGGACAGATTGATTTTTCTTACATTAATATTTATTCCCTATATCGCCGCCGGCCGGAATTTCAGCGCTATGCCCGCAGTAAACCAAAATTTGGGCTGCTGCAAGCCTCCGTAGTCGAAATAGACGACATTAAAGAGGTTGTTTACTTCGGTAAAGATGTCGTACCGGGCTTCGCTCCAACAAAGACGGGCATCGACCAAAGCAAAGGGATCGAAAGGTGCGGTTTGCCCCGAAACAGGATCGACGTAGGAACCTGCACGATCATATAGCGTAAAATGCCACGAAGCTTTTAGTTTCTGAAAAAACGCCGAATGTTCCAGATTCAGGTGCAGTTTATGGTTTAAGTAATCTAAGGCGTAGGAGGTGGTTTGAGGCGCATTTTCCTTATCCAATTTCGTAAATGTATAATTAAATCCAATTTGCCGGACGATACTCTCCGGGTTGTATTTAGACGGGTTCCACTGACATGACACTTCAGCTCCCGCCGCATTTATATGACTGTAGTTTAAACTTTTAGATACACTTGCGCCTTCGGTATATACCCAGTCTATAATGTTTTTTCCTCTGCGGTAGAAGATATTTGCGGTTGCCGTCCACGCATTTTTTGCCAACTTGCTCCCCACTTCATACACGACGGCTTCTTCGGGTTTTAAATTGGGATTTGCCTCGTGTGTTGCGCTTTTATAGTATAAATCGGTAAAAGTAGGCAGGCGCAAAGATTGATTGACTGCGGTATAGGCAAACAGAAAAGGCGTTATTTTGTAACCGGCATTTCCGGCAAAGCAAATTTTACTTCCGTAATCATTGTTGTGATGAAAAGAAGCGCCTGCATTTACGGCAAATTTGCCGTATTCATATCCGTGCGACAATAATCCCCGGAAAAGGATTCTGTTCGCTTCATTTGTATATTGAACATTCCCTTCAAACGAAGCGTATTTAGGCGTATCCATCGGAAGCCCCAACACAGTACTGAGGATCTGTTCGTTGCGAAGTTCGGCGCTAAACGTTGTTTGCCCGATCATGCTCCGATAAGTCAGATGGGTTTCTCCGCCGTTTATTTGTGTTTGATGATAATTGTGTCCCGTATACCAATCGGGAGCTTCGTTGCGGAACAGTTCAAAACGGTTGTAATGCATCCGGTGATAAGCAAGGGCGGACAATTTGAAATTTTTTATTTCTTTTTGCCAACGCAGACTGGCCAAGAATGTACGGGTGTAATCGAATTGGTCGGGGTATTTGAATGAATAAAATCCGTTAGCGCCACAAGGTTTGTCCTGAAAACCCGATTGAAATTCCCAATCTCCGATGCCGGAGCGGTACTTGGTAAAATTATACAGGTTGATTTTCCGGAAATCGGTGTTGTTGATGTATCCTGTGCTTTGTTGACAGGAAGCCGAAAGGAAGGAATAGCATTTTTCATTACCTGCAACGGCATTGCCAAGGGCATTGAGGTAGCCGTATTGCCCGCCTGAAAATTGAAGATTGGCTGTGTTTAGGGGTTGATTTCCGGTGGCGATATTTAATGCTCCGCCGATAGCGCCGGGCGCACTCAATCCTTGCAGGATTTCCATCCGCGAAACGGACGAAAGGTCGATTGGAATATTTAAGGAATAATGTCCCGTTTGAGGGTCGCTGAAGTTGACACCGTTGAGAAGAACTTGTGTTTGGTCGAAGCTGCCGCCGCGAACGGAGAGGTCGGCCTGAACGCCTAAGGGGCCACGTTGGCGTAAGTCAATAGAGGGGAGGGTGCGAAGCAGATCGTTGATACTCAGGGAAGGCGCTCGCTCTACTTCGGTACGGGTGACGGCAGTCAACGTTCTGACCACGTTGGGCAAAGCATCCTCCCGCTGCCCGATGACAACGATCTCATCCAGTTCCACGACAGACGGGGTGCACTCCAATGTGCCGGGAGTCTGGGCATTCGCCTTGTTTACAACATGAGCACTTAAAAACATTCCGGCGCACAATACGCCGATTTTCACAACCTTATGCAAGGTATTGAACACCGCATAAGGTTTACGATTCCATTTCGAGAAACAGATATCGTACTTTTTCCTTTTTGATTTGTACATAAAATTTTAATGTTAAATGAATAAAAAAACCGGATTGCTCCGGCAACATATCAAAGCAAAGATAGCATAAAATCCTCTATTATACACAAACGGACAAAAATCGCAACAATTTTCCGGTCATCACGAATACCGGAATCCGGCATTTTCATCCGGTCAGGTTTAATTACATTTGCATGTATAGTTGTGATTTGCTTTCGAAATTGTATCTTTGACACGATTATTGCGGCATTTACTGATTTAATATATTGCAACTGAAAAAAATTGTCTTTTTATTCATTTTTAAATATGTCGGTATGAGAAAAATAATTCGTTGTTTAGTGACAGTAATGGCTTGTATGCCTGTTTTGTTATTTGCTCAGGATGATGATAGTAAATATCTGGCGGGAGCCGTACCTGAGGTAGATGGAAAAGTTGTTTTCACAAAAGAATTTGATCTGAAGGGAGCAGATCGGGATGCGATTTACGATCGAATCTACGGATGGCTCGATAAACGTATGAAAGCGAACGAAAACGACAGTCGCATTTCGTATACAAAAAAGGAAGAAGGCCAGATTGTTGCACAGGGAGAAGAATATCTGGTATTCAGCAGTAACGCCTTTTCGCTGGACCGATCCATGATGAGTTATAATCTGGTTGTCCTTTGCAAGCCGGGCAAATGTGAAATGAGCGTAGAGCGTATCCGTTACAGCTATGAAGATAGTCGTTACACAGCGGAAGAACAGATTTCCGATAAGATGGCTCTCAACAAGAAAAAAACAAGTATTTACCGTGGCAACAGGAGATTTCGTGTGAAAACGATTGATTATATAGAGGATCTGTTTGAAAATGCGGGAACGGTTTTTGGTCTTCAGCATGTAGCGGCTGTTACTTCGCCGGCACAAGCGCAGCAAACGGCAATTACGCCCCCCGTAACAGAACCCGCTTTATCAACCGAGGTAACCGTTCAATCCGTTCAGACGGTTGAAAAGCCGGCTCCGGCGCCGACCCTCGCAACTTCCGTATCGATTCCGGAAGAAACGAATGTTTCCGTACCACCGGCAAATATTGCCGTAACCCCGGCTTCATCTTCCGGTAAGCCGGTTTCTTTTGAAGGTTACAAACCTTTGCCACCGGATAAAATCCCCGGAAACATCATAAAAATGTTGAATGAAGACTGGATGCTGATCACTGCCGGAACGGATGCAAAATTCAATATGATGACGGCAAGCTGGGGCGGATTAGGCGTGCTTTACGGTAAACCGACGGCTACCTGCTTCATCAATCCCACGCGATATACTTATCAACTGATGGAAACAAACGAAACATACACGCTGACATTTTATACCGAAGCATACCGGGAGGCATTGCGGTATTGCGGTTCGAACAGCGGACGCGATCAGGATAAAGTGAAAGGATCCGGGTTAACGCCCATAACGACTCCTTCCGGAAGCAAGGCCTTTTCCGAAGCATGGCTCATCATCGAATGTCGTAAACTTGTAGGCCAATCGCTCAGTCATGATGCCCTTTTCGACGAGAAAGTAAAGAATGAATGGGTCGGAAAACAACTCCATAAAATGTATATCGGCGAAATCATCAATGTGTGGGTGAAGTAAGAAAATACACAGACTTTTTTGTATTCCTTCCGGCATACATTATCTTTGTCATCAATAAAATTATAGCACGCATAAATTATGGCAGACGACAAAAAAATTATCTTTTCGATGGTGGGGGTCAGTAAAATATATCCTCCTCAAAAACAAGT
>JAIRTU010000191.1 GCA_031254735.1 Bacteroidales bacterium
ATGCTGCTGCCTTCGACAAGCGTACTGTCCCCGACAGGAGAAATGTTGCCGAAAGTTTCGCTCGCCCATTCGTTGCCAAAGCCTGCATGTATGGTGTAGGTGTTGGGCGTTGCGTTGGGATTGGTTACAGGGATAATAGTAGAAATCGAGAATGTCAAATAACTGTACCAATCTGTATTGGCACAACCATCCCCGCCTATTTCAACAATATCACCATTTGTAATCAACTGAGAGGTAACAATACCCGCCATCATTTCATTTACGGAATAAAAGGGTGCTTGATGCGGTTCACTTAAATTATAAGTCTCATCTTGATAAGTATAGGAGGATAAACCGTCGGGAGTTCCTACTATATTTAAGCGGGCATCTGCAACGCTAATATCATCAAACATTGTTCCCGCTACAACAGTACCATCAAAACGGTAGCCCCATGCCAGACCAATATCATCACCACAGAAACTTACAATAAGAATAGCCTCATTTGTTCCACTCCCCACCCAATACTCAATATCCGCAGCAGATATTCTTGGATTTTGTGCAAATGCACACACACTGATTAAACTTGCAAATACGGTTAATCCAATTAATCGTTTTGCTTTCCTTAAATTCACTCTTGAATTTTTCATCTTCTTTTTTTTTAATTTAACTTTATTTTGTTTAACTTTATTTAATTTACTGTTTAGTTTACCATTTAAAAATTATTTTCCCCTGAAATTGTCGTCCTGTCATGGGGAAGTTTTTGATTATCTCATAATTTTTGTTCGACAGGTTCAAACATTCTGCCCGAAGGCTCAGCTGTATGTTTTTGATTGTAAAATCGCGGAACACGGCAACGCTGTGATCGAAGTAGGGGAGCAGATAGTTTTCGATGATGTTTTGCCCCAAAATATACCGTCCTCCCGAATACACCACAGCATACGAACAGTTTATCCATTTGGTCATCACCGCAAAAATGCCCGACCCCGAATGTTGCGGCGTGTAGGGAATTTGATGTTTGAACGTTTTGGACAGCCTGTCGGTAATATCTATCGCATGCTGAAACGTGTAATTCAGCGTGAGTTCAAAAACAATATGTTTATGTACCTTTATATCCACTTTCGATTGAACATCAACACCGGTGATACTCACTTTGCCAAGGTTTATCATCGACCAGACAAACAGGTTTTTGTTCGGAATGGCAATAATCTTGTCGTTGATTTGATTGTGATACACATCAAGCGTTACCAATAAATAGGGAATATGCCGGTGGAAATATTTCAGCCACGTTACTCCCATATCGATTTGATGTGTGTTTTCGGGAGACAGATCGGTGTTTCCGACCAAACGATAATACAGGTCGTTGAACGTGGGCAGTCGGAAGATATGCTTGTAAAAGCCCCTGAAAGTGATGTTTTCTTTTTCAAAAGGCTGATACAGCACATTCACCGACGGTGTGAACTTGCTGTAATTTTTGCCTGTTGCCTGCTGCACCCTTTCTGCGACCAACGTATGAAGGACGGTTGCCGAGAGTTTGATTTTTTTACGGTTAAAATTTGCCGAGAAAGCCGTCAGAGACAGATAGCGGGAGGGAATAGAAAAATCTTCCGTATTGGTGTGCATATTGCCCAAAGAAAGATCGTTTGCCAAAGCGATCGAAAACACTTTAAACGGATTGTACAAAACGGCGTTCGACACGTAAAAGGCTCGTTGCCAATAGCTGTTGTCCAATTTTCCTGCCATATTCAGATAATCGGGGTCGAGGTAGCGGGTGTAGGCGTAATTTATTTTTCCGTTAGCCTGATAACTCACTTTCGGAGAAATATCATACCGATAATGCAGTTGGGCAAAGAGAATTTCTTCCCACATCCGTTGATTGGAATGCGTGTTGTACAGAATAACAGCCCCCGGCAATCCTTGGTCGGAATAATAATAAAACACTTTGGCATGCAGCTGTTGTTTTTGCGAAAAGCGGACAAAGGCATTGGTTTCTATCCGCAGGATTTGTATATCGGTATTGCTTCTTGTTTCTTTGGAAAGCACGTTTCCGTTTTTCAGCAAGAAAGGATATTCTCCCTTATTATATATGTATTCTGCATGTGTGGATACGGAAACATGCCTGCCGATTTTATTTTCTGCGAGCAGAGACGGATTTAGCAGCCGGAAAGAGCCGCCTCGAAACGAAAACTTCAAATTGAACGGTTTATTTTCTTTGAAAACAGGCTTTATTGTCTGAAAATTCAGCACGCTTGCCGAGGCAAACAGCTGTGCGGGACGGAAGACGTCGTCGGCGTTTCCGTTGTTGAGCGAAATCTGCGAGATATTGTCCAACGAAAACCGCCCGATGTTAATTTGTCCGCTCTGATAGTCCAAAACCGCCAATCCGTCGTAAGAGACCAGCGTATGGTTAGCGCCAAGACTGCGGACAGAAACGGTTTTCAAGCCGCCCACGCCGCCGTAGTCTTTCACCGTAACGCCCGAAAAATGTTTTACTGCGTCCGACACTTGCATGGCAGGAATTTGTTTCAGACGCAAGCTGTCTATGGTCTGCAAGGGCGTGGCAGAAGAATGCACCTGCGAAATGCGGCGATCTTGAATATCCACTTCTTTGAGTGTTTTCCGCCTCATCGTGTCCTGACACCGCACCGACAGGGGAGCGGTTAAGATACATAGTCCTGCTATGCAAGCAACTATTTCTTTTTTGTAATAAAACATCCGCGTGTTGATTACTGTTTAAAACTGTCGAAAGGCGGTGTGGAAAAGCGGATTGCCAACAGCAGAAGTAAGTCTGTGGCGTTAGTCCGGCTCTTTCCTCGAAAGCCTTTTGAACGTATCGTTTGGCAGGTCTTCTGACTTACTCCCGTTTTGAATGCCTTCCCAAGCCCTCGAAACTTCTCTCGACAAAAGAGAAACGGCTCAGTGGCAAAGTGCTTCAAAACGTTATAGAGATTACAGCAGCGGGACTGTCAAGGATTTGCACCCTGTTCCCTTTTAATCCGTAACTATTGTTATAACGGAACCAAAAA
>JAIRTU010000203.1 GCA_031254735.1 Bacteroidales bacterium
ACAGTATCGCAAGGGGAATACCCGGAAAACCGCCGCCTGTGCCAACGTCCAAAATTGTTGTATGCGGCTCGAACGAAATCAGCTTGGCGATACTCAATGAATGTAAAACATGATTTAAATACAGATTATCAATATCTTTGCGAGAAATTAAATTGATTTGGCTGTTCCAAAAAACATATAACTCTTTCAACTGTGCAAATTGATGATATTGTTTTTCTGTAATGAAAGGAAAATAGCTGCGAATGATGTCCATAAAAAAGAAAAAGGGTATTTTGTTTGTACCTTTTTTGCGGGAGTTCCCGAATACAAACCCGGAATTTTCCACACGCTTAAAGGTCATATATTTATTTTAATTATCAATTACTTACGTTCTTGCATTTTTGTTTTTTTACCTGATTATTAAAGATAAGGGATATTTCCAACACCTGAAAAAGCGGTAATCAGGAAAAAATCCCCCATTGCCGTAAAACGACACTGCAAAAATAGCAAAAAAAATAATAATACCAATCTCAAAAAAATAAATGATACGGCAAAAATGACAAAATCGCAATTGCGTGCAATGAGAAAGAAAATCACAAACAAAGCAAAACGTACTCGTAAGGCATCACCCGGCAAAAAATGAACAACCTGCATGAAAGTTTTTCCATGTAAAGCCGTTTTTTAGACGGCTGTTATTTTGGCATGATTTTTTTGTGTACTTTTGTGTGGTTATTAAAAAAAACGAAATGAAATATACAATCCGAATAAAGAAGAACAGAGACGGTTGGTTGTCCGGACAGTGCGAGCAATTGCCGGAAGCTGTTACGCAGGGAAAAGATATGGCAGATTTGATGGACAATATGAAAGATGCCATTGAATTGGTTTTGGAATGTAAAAAAGCTGAATTTGACAGATTGAATAAAGAAAAAAATATCATACGTAAAAGATTAACCATGAGTTATGAAAAGAATCCTGTTGCAAAAATACTTAAAAGAAAACGATTGCGTACTGTTTAGGAAGGGTATACGAGACATTCTATTTATATCAACAGGAAAACCGGAAAAACGACCGCCGTCCCAAGGCATCAAGACGTGCGAGAGCATACTGTTGGTGATATTTGCAAACAATTGGGAATACCAAAACCAAAATTTAAATAAAACCCTTATCCGTGATTGCGGATTATGATTTCTTTGTCTTTTTCCACTCTGCACAGCTTTACTCTGTAAACGTGAATGTATACGTCTCGCATGCAACAATTACATCTGACCATTCGTGATATATTCATATATTTTTATCCATTTTGACGAAAGGAATGTAATGTATTCATTGCATATCAAAGAATTATAAAATTTTTTGCAGATTTTCAGGAAACATATAAACAGTTTAACAATGCAAATTGATGATATTGTTTTTCTGTAATGAAAGGAAAATAGCTGCGAATGATGTCCATAAAAAAGAAAAAGGGTATTTTGTTTGTACCCTTTTGTGGGAGTTATTGGATTCGAACCAATGACCCTCTGCTTGTAAGGCAGATGCTCTAAACCGGCTGAGCTAAACTCCCTCGTTTTTTTCAGACTGCAAAAGTACAATATTTTTTTGATATAAATGACAAAGAATGAAAATATTTTTTGATATTTTTTATAATATACTGATAAACAGACTTATAATTATCAGTATCCAAGCGACAGAATCACATTTCAGACAATGGATTAAGCGATGATTTTGTGTGCGGCACACATATTCCCTTACCGGCGTTGATGATCTTACCTTAATCGTGGAGGAACAAAGTACAGGCAATGGCATCGGTGAAGAGGCTTCCTTCGTCGGAGAGGAGGAGTGTGTCGTCTTTTAAAGAATAATATTGCACAGGAACGTCTTTGAGGTTGTGCATTAACAAAAGCAGAAAATATTTGCCGAAGGCGGCTTTAATATAATTCAAATCGCAGCCCCACATTGTTCGCAATGAAGTCATAATATATTCATTCACCCGCATAACAGGCGACAGTGTTTCCTGCTCGAAAAGCATGCTTTCTGCCTCTTTCGGGCAACTGTCGGCAGAAGTAATGCGGTTTATCAGTCGAATATAATCTTCCACGTTGGCGATGTTCCACCCGCGATGTGTCCGGTTGAAAGAATGTGCCGCCGCCCCCAATCCGACATACATTTCATCTTGCCAATAGGCTGTATTATGCTTGGAAAAACGGTTGGGTTTACAGAAGTTAGAGGTTTCGTAGTGAATGAAATCGTGCGTTTTTGCAAAGTCTTTCAGCAGGCGATACTGCTCTATCACCTGCTCTTCGTCGGGGAGTAGCAGGTGTTTTTTGCTGACCTGCCGAAACAGGGCGGAGTTCGGCTCTAACGAAAGGCTGTAACACGAAAGGTGCGGAACGTCTTTTGCCTTCATCAAATTGGTATACCATTGTTCGAGTGTCAGCTGCGGGTAGCCGTACATCAAATCGATCGACAGGTTGGGAAAACCGTATTTGTAAGCAAGCTCTATGCACTTCTCGGCTTGTGTTGCCGTATGTATCCTTCCCAACGTTTGCAGGTTGCTGTCGAAAAACGACTGTATGCCTATGCTCAACCGGTTTACCGAAGTGTTGGCAAGCTGTTTAAGATAGGTTTCATTCAGATTATTGGGGTTGGCTTCGAGGGTGATCTCGGCGTTGGGCAGCAAACCAAATGTCTGCCTTGCGGACGTGATAATATGTTCTATTTCTTTTGGTGTCAACACACTTGGCGTGCCGCCGCCAAAGTACAACGTTTGGGCGGCATCCTGTTGCAGATAGCCTTTTCTCCACTCCATCTCCCGACAAAGTGCTGCGATAAAAGGCTGTTTCAGCGTTAATTTAGTCGAAGAATAAAAATTGCAATAGGAACATTTATTTACACAAAACGGAATATGAATGTAAATTCCCGACATCTTACTCCGGCTCTTCTATGCAGATGCCCAACTCTTTCAACTGCTCGTCTTTGATACCGGAAGGAGCATCGATCATCACATCTCTGCCCGAATTGTTTTTGGGAAAGGCAATAAAGTCGCGGATAGAATCTACGGCGTTGAACACGGCACACATACGATCAAACCCAAAAGCAATGCCCGCATGAGGCGGTGCACCAAAAGTGAAAGCATTCATCAAAAAGCCAAACTGCCGCTGTGCCTCCTCTTGCGAAAAACCAAGCACCTTGAACATCTGCTGTTGCATCTCGCGTTGAAAGATACGCACCGAGCCGCCGCCCACCTCCACACCGTTGATCACCAAATCGTAAGCATTGGCTCTCACGCTTGCAGGGTCGGTTTCCAGCAACGCCTCGTCTTCGGGCTTGGGGGCAGTGAAAGGGTGATGTTTCGCATAGAAACGACCACTCTCTTCGTCCCATTCCAACAAAGGAAAATCAAGCACCCACAAAGGTTTAAAACTGTTGTCCTGCTTACGCAATCCCAGACGATCGCCCATTTCCAACCGCAGTTCACACAATATCTTCTGTGCCTTTTCGGTCTTTCCCGATATGATGAGGATCAAATCTCCCGCTTTGGCATTGCACTTTTGAGCCACCGCCGCCAAGTCGTCTTGCGAATAGAATTTGTCTACCGACGATTTATACGTACCATCGCTGTTGCACAAAACATACACCAGCCCGCTCGCCCCTATCTGTGGTCGTTTGACAAAGTCGGTTAAGCTGTCCAACTGTTTGCGGGTATAATTGGCACAGCCTTCGGCACAAATGCCAAGCACAAGCTCTGCCTCGTTGAAGACCTTAAAATCGCGGTGCTGCAACACCTCGTTCAACTCCACAAAAGGCATTCCAAAGCGTAGATCGGGTTTGTCGCTGCCGTAGAACTTCATCGCATCGGCGTAAGACATTCGCTCGAAATCGTTTAAAGAAACCCCTTTCAATGTTTTGAAAAGATGTTTGAACAGGCTTTCAAATATCTGCAAAACATCTTCCTGTTCCACAAAAGACATCTCACAGTCTATCTGTGTAAACTCCGGCTGCCGATCGGCACGCAAGTCTTCATCGCGAAAGCAACGAACAATCTGGAAATATTTATCCATGCCCGCAATCATCAACAGCTGCTTGAACGTCTGCGGAGACTGCGGCAACGCATAAAACTGTCCCCTGTTCATGCGGGAAGGCACGAGGAAATCTCTTGCCCCTTCGGGCGTGGAACTGATAAGAAAAGGCGTCTCTATCTCGGCGAAGCCGATGTTGTGCAAATAATTCCTGACTTCGATGCCCAACTTGTGCCGAAACAGCAAATTGTTCTTTACCTCATTTCGACGAATATCCAAATAGCGGTATTGCATACGCAGTTCGTCTCCGCCGTCGGTGTTGTCTTCTATGGTAAAAGGAGGCAAGGCAGAAGCATTCAAAACGGTAATTTCGTCTACAACAAGCTCGATATCGCCGGTGTATATGTTTTTGTTTTTATTATAACGCTCGGCAACCACGCCTTTTACCTTGATCACAAACTCTCGCCCCAATGTGCGTGCCTGCCGACACAGTTCGGGTTTCGTTTCCATGTTGAAAGCCAATTGCGTGATGCCGTAACGGTCGCGCAAATCGATAAAAGTCATTCCGCCCAAGTCTCTTGAACGCTGCACCCAACCACAAAGTATTACTTCCTGTCCTGCGTTCGCTAACGTCAGTTCTCCACAAGTATTTGTTCTATACATTCTTTTATTCTTTTATATCTTTTGAAAATTAATGGGCAAAAGTAGCACTTTTTTTACGAACCTGCCTCGTTGTCATCTGTTTTTTTATGTACGACAGGTTGCGGACTGTTGACATAGTTGTAAATTTCAATCACAATCACACGGATAATGGTGTAGACCGGTATGGCGAAAATCATTCCTGAAATTCCTGCAATATCACCTCCGACAATCGTTACCAAAAAGACTTCCACAGGGTGTATTTTTACGCTTTGCGAATAAATATAAGGTTGCAAAACAATATTGTCGATGATGTTTGCCCCCACAAAAACCCCGATTATTTTAAGCTGCACGGCGAGAATTTGTGTGTACATTTCCGCACTCAAACAGTCGATAAACCCAAACAGACAGGCAATAATTATTCCGATAATCGGACCTAAATAAGGGATAATATTCAGCAAGCCACCCAGAAAAGCAAGGAAAAGCGCCCCCCGAATACCGAATATCAACAAACCGACATATTGCAACACTATCATAATCGCAATGCGGATAAGCGTTCCCGTAAAATAGCCCGAAAGCAGGTGGTTGATCTTGCTCGACAAGGTGGAAATTCGTTTTTGATGCCTGTCTTTGAAAAACAGCTGCATGAGTTGCTCTATCTTGAAATCGTCTTTGATAAAAAAGAACCCGACAAAAAACACGGAAAACACCCCAAGTACAACCGAGCCTGTCGTGCTGATAACGCCGCCGATCAGATCGGAAAACAACCGCACATTCACCAACTCTTTAATCTCTTCTGTCAACAGTTCGGCAATGGGTTTGCTGTTGTCGATCAGGTTAGTGTCGTACAGAAACTGTTGGAGGTTGTTCAACAGCGGAGGGAAGTTTTGGGCTAAAAGGTCGTAGTTGATGTTTTCGAC
>JAIRTU010000013.1 GCA_031254735.1 Bacteroidales bacterium
CCAAACTTGTGCGGCAGCCGGAAGCTGCCCTGATAATCCGGACCTGGCAGAGCCTAAGCCGAACGTTACACTTTGCCGTGCCGGGGGAAGTCCGACAGGACTTCAATTTGGATAACCCCTTGCAAGGCGAAGCCGCAGCTGGGGGTAAAGAATGTAACACCTCAACCCGAACTCCGTAGGAGTTCAATGTTGCTCGAAGAATGTTAATCCTGTGCGGCAGCCGGAGGCTGCCCGAATATTCCGGCTAAGGCAAGAGCCTAAGCCGAACATTACACTTTGCTGTTTCAGGCGAGCGACATTAACAATTGACAATTAACCGGTAACAATTATTTTTTGACCTGCCTTTTCAAGGCGAAAAAAGGTGGTGGTATCCGCAAAACCCAAGGCTTCGCCGTTGGGCTGAATTAAAGCGGACTTTCAGTCCTCATCACCTACGCACAATCCTAAAAATCCCATTAATCCCACAAATCACAGTTCAGACAATTTTATCCCAGTTCAGATAATTGCGTCATTAACCACTTATCACTGTCCACTAACCACTATTTATTTTGTTCTCCAATTTTTTTGCCGTTTGTTCGTTACTGATTTATAACTTTAATTATATTTGCGAATAATCAAAAGAATAAAAAGGTATAGATGAAAAATAACAGTATTTTATGTTGTGCTTTATGTTTGTCGTTTGCGGCGTTGGCTCAAAATCCAACCGTTGAACATTGGGAAAACGGCAACACAAAAAGCGAAGGCAACAAAATCAACAACAAAGAAGACGGTAAATGGGTCTATTATTATTCCAACGGAAAAAAATATATGGAAGGCGAATATGCCCAAGGAAAAGAAGTTGGCGAATGGACAAAATGGTATCGCACAGGAGAAAAAGAAGCCGTCTATTACCCCGACGGAGGAACATATACAGGTTGGTTTCCCAATGGAAACACAGAGAGTAAAGGTTTTTACAAACATCAACAAAAAGACAGCGCGTGGACGTTTTACTACGAAAACGGACAGATAAGCCGGACGTGCTTTTTTGTGAACGATTTGGCAGAGGGCGAATGCAAAGAATATCACAGCAACGGACAGTTGTCTTTTCATGGATTTTACAAGAAAGGAGAATTGGACGGCTACGGAACATGGTGGTACAACAACAAACAAATTGAAATGCAAGGAAAGTCGGTTCAGGGCTTGCAAGACAGCGTTTGGTCTTTCTATTTCGACAATGGACAGTTGGGCAGCAAAGGCAATTTTATCAACGGACTGCAAGACGGCGTCTGGGTTTTTTACTACGAAAACGGCGAAAAATGGCGAGAGGGGACGTACATCATGGGAAAACGCGAAAATACGTGGGTTGCATGGTACGAAGACGGCAAGAAACAAAGAGAAGGCAATTTTGTCAACGATAAAGAAGAAGGCTTGTGGACACAATGGTTTCCTTCGGGAAGAAAGCAGGACGAAGGGTATTTTTGCGGCGGGAAAATGTGCAAGACATGGAACGGCTGGTACATCTCCGGTGCGTTGAAATATACTATGGAATATCAAAACAATAAAAAACACGGAAAATATCTTTACTATTGGGAAAACGGAAAAGTTCAAAAAGAAGGTGCGTACAAAAACGATCAACAAACAGGAAAATGGACGGAATATACTCAATATGAAACTGTTTTTCAGACAGGAAAATATGAATTTGGTCGGAAATGCGGCGAATGGACTTTCTACAACGAAAAAGGACAGCTTGTGAGAAAGCAAGGTTTTTACGACGATTTCCCGCATGGAAAATGGACGGAATATTATCCCAACGGGCAAAAACACAGTCAGGGAGAATACAAGATGCTCAACAAGACAGGAAATTGGATATTTTACGATCAGCAGGGAAAAGTTATCCGCCAACTTCAATTTAAAGATAACGTTCAAGTAGGCAACAGCAAATAAACAGAAAACAAATATGAAAATAATAGAGAATTTTATTTTGGCAAAAACAGGCTCTCACAATGATAATTCGGGAGATTGTGAGGTAAATATTATCACGTTGGGCTGTTCCAAAAACCTGGTCGACTCGGAACAGTTGGCATATCAGTTGGAACAAAATGCTTTTCGCGTTACGCACGAATCGTCAAAACCTTTGCCTGTAACCATCATAAATACCTGCGGATTTATTCAGGACGCAACGGCACAGTCGGTCGAGATGATTTTGGATTGTGCAATAGAAAAAGTTAGAGGAAATATAAAACAGTTGATTGTAATGGGTTGCCTGTCGGAACGTTACGCAGACGATTTGTTGGAAGAAATTCCGCAGATAGATGCGGTGTTTGGCGTGAATGCGATAGAAGATATTTTGAAATATCTGCATGCCACGCTGTCTGCTGAAAGCATAACGGTGCGGAAAATAAGTACGCCCAATCATTATGCGTATTTAAAAGTCTCGGAAGGCTGCAATCAGCAGTGTGCCTTTTGTGCCATTCCGAAAATTCGGGGCAGACAGGTGTCGAAGCCTGTTGAACTCATTCGCGACGAGGCGATAGTGCTGGCAGAGCAAGGCGTTAAAGAGTTGATTTTGGTGGCTCAGGATTTGACGCATTACGGATTTGATATTTATCGAAAACGCAAACTGTATGCGTTGTTGGAAGAGTTGGTGAAGATAAAAGGTATCGAATGGATACGTTTGCATTATCTTTATCCCAATTTTTTCCAGAAAGATATTTTAGACTTAATGCACGACCATTCCAAAATTTGTCATTACCTGGATCTTCCCATTCAGCACATCGACGACGATATATTGTTTTCCATGAACCGCAAAATCGCCAGCAACGATATACGGAAACTGCTGGATACCATTCGCAACAAAGTTCCCGACATTGCCATACGTACCACGTTGATAGTCGGTTTTCCGGGAGAGACAAAAGCGAAGTTTAAGCACCTGTGCGATTTTTTGCAGGAAAGCCAATTGGACAGAGTAGGCGTTTTTCCGTTCTCCAAAGAAGAAGATACGCCGGCATACATGCTCAAAGAAACCGTCAGTCAGCGAGAAAAAATACGGCGAGCAGAAGAGTTGATGGCTATTCAACACGATATTTCGTCCAAGAAAAACAAACAGAAAATAGGAAAAACATTAAAAGTGCTGATCGACTCCGAAGATGAGGATTTCTTTACCGGTCGCACCGAATACGACTCTCCCGAAGTAGACAATACGGTTCTTATCCATAAATCGGGAAAAGATAAAAATCTTACTGTCGGCAATTTTTACAATGTTACCAT
>JAIRTU010000022.1 GCA_031254735.1 Bacteroidales bacterium
CCAAAAAACCTTGACAGCCGCCGCTACATTGCTGTTTAACCTGCATATCTTTTTTTCTTCTTTTGTTCGTTTTTCTTTTTTCTCTTTTCGGGGGAAAAAATATGTTGTTTTTGTTTGTCGCATTTCGCAGGTTTTGTGCCTTGAAACAGCAACTTAACGCAATCAAAAGCACAAGCTACCAAAATATAAAACCCTCTATTTCTTAATCATATTTTTGTCGTCGGATTAGGTCAGGTCAATACCAAAGCCGTACCAAGTCCAAGTAAAATTAGTATTCACCTTATAAAATTTCAAGAAAATGGGAACTATCAAAAAAGGTATTTTAGGCGGCTTTTCCGGCAAGGTCGGAACTGTCGTAGGCGGAAGCTGGAAAGGTATCAGTTACATGCGTTCACTCCCGCAACATGTCAAAAATCCCCGCACGGAGGGACAGGTCAGCCAGCGCACCAAATTTGCGATTACGCTGAATTTTCTCAAACCGGTCACCGGTTTTCTTCGCACAGGCTGGAAACTGTACGCACACCGGCAATCACCGTTCAACGCCGCAATGTCCTACACGCTGGCAAACGCCATTTCAGGCGCATACCCCGATTATGAAATTGATGCAAGCAAAGTGCTTGTTTCGCGTGGCTCACTCGCCACTGCTGCCAATGCAACGGCAGCCGCCGCAGGCGGAAGTATCGAATTTTCGTGGGACGATAACAGCGGAATGGGTAGCGCAAAGCAAACCGACAAAGCCTTAATCGCAATCGTAAATCCCGCCAAAGGCGAAGCAATTACCGACACCACAGGCGCGGAACGCACCGCCGGAACTCAAACCGTTGCCTTGCCTGCCGATTGGTTTGGCG
Organism: Bacteroidales bacterium; assembly: GCA_031254735.1. The sequence continues at coordinate 849 of JAIRTU010000022.1, forward strand.
ACACCGTAGAAGTGTATCTCGGTTTCATTTCCGAAGATAATAAAGAAGTTGCCAACAGCGTGTATTTGGGCAGTATTGAAGTTGCTTAATCGGCTTTCAATCAAATGTTTTCTTGCAGCAAAAGCCGCCTAAACAGCGGCTTTTTTTGAAACTAATAAATTTATTTTCAGATTGTTGAGAGAAATCGCCGTATTTTAAAATAAATTTGTAATTTTGCGGTTGATTTATAATCGAAAAAAGAAATATGACATAGATAAAAATCATATTATCAGATATTTAGAATAGCGTTACGCTGTGTTCTGACTTCCGAAATTACCACAAAATGAAGTCCCGTGAATATTGTAACGCTCGCAGAAATGCGGGCTTACTTATTTGGGACAAAGGTTGTGGTAAACCTCGGAAGCGGATTTGGAAGCCCGCTTTTCTTTTTATCTGATTTCAAGATAAAAAGGAGGTAACTGCCGAAAATCCTGTAAAGAGTAGGCGCAATTTTAAAAATTAATTTGCTATGTTTCAAAAAAAAACAAATTCAATGGCGGGCGCAAAATTCGGCGCAATGGAAACAGATACCATTCAAAAAAACGGGGTTAGTCCGAAAACCTTTAAGAGTAGGGGAAATTTGAAGTCAATTTTTGCAACTTTGTTTTGCTTATTTTGTATAGTAAATGTTTCATTTGCCGAAAAAGTTGTTGGCACGTACTCATTAAGTTACTTTAACAAACAATATGATATAGAAGCCAGCGAAATCAAAAACGGAAAATTTTCTGTTTATATTCAAGTTAGTGCAGAAAGAGATTTCACAAGAGCAATGATTGAAGTTAAAAGTAGCGACCTTGAAGAATTTACGCAATTTTTAACCCAAATGAAAGACAAATATGTCGAATGGGCAAATGTGGCAAAAGAAAACAATGTTACAGATATGTCCAAAGATATGGACTTTAAATCACCTTCAACAACAATATGTTGGAGTAGTTCTAAATGGTTCTTTTCTTTTGGACATAAATTGCAACCAAGATTTTTGATTCTTGATAGTGGCAAAATGGTTGTAACTATACACAAAAAAGTTACAGCCTCTTCTAATCAATACATTGATGAAAAAATATATTGGGTTTTTTCTGATGCCACAGAAATTGACGAGTTGATTTCACAACTAAATGCAGAAAAAATCATATCAAAACTTCAAGAAAAAGAAAATGCTTCTGACTTATTCAAGTAGTCAATACAATTTTGCTACACATAAAAAACGAACTTCTAAATGGCAGTTCGTTTTTTTTCTGCAAAACCCCGCAATACATTCCGATAGAAAGCACGAAAATTGAATACCGGGACAAAATTGTAAAAGATTCCGTTTTCTGTTACGATTCAATCTTTGTCAAAGACAAAGGCGACACGCTCATTTTTGAGCGTTACAAATACCTGTATCCTGATAAGATTGTTCGGGATTCTATTTTTATCAGCGACACAATCAAAGTGCCGTATCCGGTGGAAGTAGTCAAGCAGGTAAAAGCCCCATTGTCGAGTTGGCAAAATTTTCAAGTATGGTGCGGGCGCATTGCGCTTGTGATTTTGCTGCTTATCGGCTTGTATTTTGCACTGAAATTGAAACGATAACGAAGTTATCACTCAATAAAAAAACTGCTCAAATCGAGCAGTTTTTTTGTATCTCATTAATTATGAAACTTATAGTTTCTTATCGAAAAATTCATACCTTTGCACCTTGATTTATTGATAGCTTATTTTTATTTCTTTTTGG
>JAIRTU010000055.1 GCA_031254735.1 Bacteroidales bacterium
TTTAAAGGCGATGGAGATTTTCGCAGTAAAGAAAGTATTGAATTATTAAAACAAGCGGATATTGTTGTTACCAACCCACCATTTTCACTTTTCAGAGAATACGTTGCTCAACTCACAAAGTATGATAAAAAATTTTTGATAATCGGCAACATTAACGCTATCACATACAAAGAAATTTTTAAACTGATTAAAGAAAACAAGGCTTGGTTGGGAATAAACTTAGGTAGAGGTATTTCAGGTTTTATTGTACCTGAACATTACGAACTTTACGGAACTGAGGTTAGAATTGATAGTTTGGGGAATAGAATCGTATCGCCGAATAATTGTTTATGGTTAACTAACTTAGATACTTCTAAACGACACGAAGATATAGAACTTACAAAACAATATTTTGGAAACGAAATAGAATATCCCAAATATGATAATTACAATGGAATCAATGTCGATAAGACGCAAGATATTCCCATAGACTATGCAGGTTTTATGGGTGTTCCCATAACATTTTTGCACAAATTTAATCCGGACCAGTTTGAAATAATCAAATTTAGGAAAGGATATGACGGGAAAGATTTGTCGGTAAACGGGAAGTGTCCATATTTTAGGATTCTAATTAGAAATAAGCGAATACAATCCAAATTATTTGAAAAAGAAAAAAGCCGACAGGTAAGCGGTTTGGCGCAAGGCGGGGTGTATGCCCGCAGATGAGACTGTCTCATAAATCCCGGGTTGGACAAGGGGAAATGTAATTCGTAATTCATTTTACCGCAAAGAATGCAACAACAAATAAAAAATATTTGTCTTATGTATGAAAAATGTGTATCTTTGCCGAAAATTCATATATAAAAATGGAAATACAACGCAATATCATCAGTAGCCTGCTTAATTGGAAGCAGAGCAAATATCGTAAACCTTTGGTATTACAGGGGGCAAGGCAGGTGGGAAAGACCTTTGTGCTTGAATATTTCGGCAAAACCTGTTTTGATAACTTCGTTTATATTGATTTCGACAGAGAGGCGGAACATAGGGCGGAATTTGCAAAAACGAAAAATCCGCAGCGGCTTCTGTCTTATTTGAGTGCCGTAAAAGGGGTAAAAATCGAGCCGCAAACAACACTGATAATTTTCGACGAAATACAGGAATGCAACGACGCCCTCAATTCGTTGAAATATTTTTATCAAGACGCTCCCGGATATGCTGTGGTGGCTGCCGGAAGTTTGCTCGGCGTGGCTATGAAACGCAGCGGCGCTTCGTTTCCTGTCGGCAAAGTCGATTTTCTGACACTTTACCCTGTCTGTTTCGATGAATTTTTGAGAATGTACGATGTCGGTTTATATGATTATCTGCATAATTTTTTGACCGGCTTTGAGTTAAAGAACAATCCCGAACAAATTCCCGAAATATTTCACTCGCAACTTATTGACGCTTACAAAGTTTATATCTGCTGTGGTGGAATGCCCGAAACGCTTGTTCGCCGGTTTGAAACAAAATCATGGGATCAGGTGGAAATTGTCAGCAAACAAATACTTACTTCTTTTACGCTCGATTTTGCCAAACATATTGCACCAAAAGACATTCCGCGTGTGATACGGCTTTGGGGCAATATTCAGGATAATTTGGCGAAAGAAGACCGCAAATTTCGTTATGCTCTGCTCGAAAAAAATGCTCGCGGGAAGAATTATGAAGATGCCGTTGAATGGCTTGTTTTGGCAGGTCTCGTCCACCGAATTTTTGAGGTTCAAACAGCTAAAATCCCGCTTGCGAACTATAAAAATACTTCTGCATTCAAACTTTATCTGCTCGATACGGGATTGTTGCGTACAAAATTCAACATCGATCCCGCTGCAATTTTGCTTGGCAACAAACTTTTTACGGAATTTAGAGGAGTTTTGACAGAAAATTATGTTCTTCAAACACTTAAACGACAATTCGGGAACGAAATTTTCTATTGGACTTCGGGCAATACCGCCGAAATTGAATTTATGTTGCAATTCAAAAACGAGATTATTCCCGTTGAGGCAAAATCGGCAGAAAGCGTAAAATCTCGCTCGCTGTCGGAATATCGTAAAAACAACCACCCGAATTTATCGGTAAGATTTTCGTTGAAAAACATTGCCAAGAGCGAAGATTTTGTAAATTTACCTCTTTATCTTGCTGATTATATGATAGATATAATTAGTCCGCATATTGCACGGATCAACGCGGATTTTGATGTCGAAAACAATGGAAGCACAAAATAATCAACCCCAATGTTTCGACAACATAAAATAATTTTCCCGCGAAAAAAAATCGCAGAAGATTTGCAGGGTGAAATACATCGGCTTTTTCACGATTGAAATACAGGAACATCTTCCAACTCACAAATTTATTGTAACTTTGTAAAAACAAAATCATACAGATGATCATTATAGGAATAACAGGAACTATTGGTGCGGGCAAAGGAACGTTGGTAGAATATCTTGTCGAGAAGAAAGACTTTGTGCATTATTCGGTACGCGGTTTTTTGACAGAAGAACTTCGTTTGCAAAACAGGTTGGTCAACAGAGATACTATGGTGTTGTTGGCGAACGAATTGCGGAAAAAAAATTCGCCCTCTTATATCATCGACTGTTTGTATGAGCGGGCAAAGCTGTCCGGAAAAAATGCCGTCATAGAAAGCATTCGTACTCCCGGCGAAGTGGAATCGCTGCGAAAAAAAGGCAATTTCTGCCTTTTGGCGATAGACGCCGACCCGAAAATCCGTTACGAACGTATTGTCAAACGAAATTCCGAAACCGATCATATTGGTTTTGATGAATTTCTTTTCAACGAGCAGCGAGAAATGATCTCCGCCGATCGCAACAAACAAAACCTGAGCAAGTGCATCGAAATGGCAGATTGTCGGCTGACAAACAACAAAACCATCTCCGATTTGTATCAACAGTTGGAAGATAAACTTTCGGATATGTCGTATCTTACACATTGTAAATAAATTCCCCAAGGGATCATGTAAATTATCTATTTTATGGAAGAAGAAAAAAAATATGTACGTCCGTCGTGGGACGAGTATTTTATGGAGATTGCCAATACGGTGGCAAAGCGTGCCACCTGCGATCGCGGACGAAGCGGTTGTGTGATTGCTCGCGATAAACAGTTGTTGGTAACAGGCTATGTAGGCTCTCCCAACGGAATGGCACATTGCGACGACGTCGGGCATCAGATGAAAAAAACGGTGCATGAAGACGGAACGCTTACCAATCATTGTGTGCGTACCGTTCATGCCGAGCAAAACGCTATTTGTCAGGCTGCCAAATTGGGAATTGCGCTGGAAGGAAGCACATTGTATTGTCGAATGACGCCGTGCCGAACCTGTGCCATGCTGATTATCAATTGTGGAATTAAGCGGGTGGTGTGCGAAAGAAAATATCACGCAGGAAAAGAATCCGAAGAAATGTTCGCATTGGCGAAAGTGTCCGTAGAGTTTATCCATGAAGATGTGCTTCCGTACGAAAATCAGTAAATGAGCTTGACAAATTGTTTATCGGTTGAAAATAATCTGTTTTACTTTTGCGTTTGATCATTTATTTAGGTATTGTCAATGTGCTGACTGCCGTTTTTTTTACGGCGGACAAATATTCTTCCAAACGGAACGGAAAACGTATCAGCGAAAGTACGTTGCATTTGTTTGAAATGTTTGGCGGAATTTTTGCGGTTGCTTTGTTAATGCCTGTTATAAGACATAAAAACAGAAAGATAAAATATTGGGCGGTGAGTATTTTTATCTTAATATTATGGATAATCGGTTTGTTTGTAAATTTTGATATTGCGGAAAAATTATGCTGACGACAGAAACGGTTATAAGGCATGGCGGAAAATATTTCATGCTGATAATCAACGAATTTGAAGAAAAACAGAAAAAAAATGACGCAAACGGCAAAAATATAGAAAAATTTTAGTTACTTTGCGAATTCGTTTTTTGAACAGTAAAAAAATAAAAATATATAAAATACAACACTTTAGATATGCAAAAGCAAATAATAGGAAAGATTTCTCAGATTATTGGCGCCGTTGTTGACGTTACATTCGACTCGCAAGACAGTCTTCCCAAGATATACGATGCGTTGGAAGTACGCCGTAGCAATGGAGAGGTAGTCGTTTTTGAGTGTCAGCAAGACATCGGAGAAAATACGGTTCGCTGTATAGCCATGGATTCCACCGACGGATTGTATCGCGGTATGGACGTAGTGTGGACAGGTAAAATGATTAGTATGCCTGCGGCAAATATCAACGGTCGTCTGTTGAATGTGATCGGCAAGCCCATAGACGGATTGGGCAATGTTGATACCGACCGTTACAAATCGATTCACTGTCCGCCGCCCACTTTTGAAGAATTGTCGACAAGTACGGAAATTCTTTTTACGGGAATCAAAGTCATTGACTTGATCGAACCGTATGTAAAAGGCGGAAAAATCGGTTTGTTTGGCGGTGCAGGAGTAGGAAAAACCGTGCTTATCATGGAAATGATCAACAACATCGCCAAAAAATATTCAGGTATGTCTGTTTTTGCAGGTGTTGGAGAACGTACTCGTGAAGGGAATGATCTTTTGCGAGAAATGATAGAATCGGGTGTTATCCGCTACGGAGAAGCATTTGAGAAAAGCATGGAAGCCGGCGGTTGGGATTTGTCGAAAGTAGACAAAGACGAGTTGTCGCAATCGCAAGCCACTTTGGTTTTCGGGCAGATGAACGAACCGCCGGGAGCCAGAGCGCGTGTTGCCCTGTCGGGATTGACCGTTGCGGAATATTATCGAGACGGCGATGAAAAAACAGGCGGAAGAGATATTTTGTTTTTCGTGGATAATATTTTCCGTTTCACGCAAGCGGGTTCGGAGGTGTCGGCATTGTTGGGACGTATGCCTTCGGCGGTGGGTTATCAGCCGACGCTGGCAACCGAAATGGGTTTGATGCAAGAACGTATCACTTCCACCAAACACGGTTCTATTACTTCGGTGCAGGCAATTTATGTTCCCGCCGACGATTTGACCGATCCTGCTCCTGCCACCACTTTTTCTCACTTGGACGCCACTACGGTATTGAGCCGCAAGATTTCGGCTTTGGGAATTTATCCCGCTGTTGATCCGTTGGGTTCTACTTCGCGTATCTTGGCGCCCGATATTGTCGGCGATGAGCATTACAGAACGGCTCAGCGAGTAAAAGAAACCTTGCAGCGTTACAACGAATTGCAGGATATTATCGCTATTTTGGGGATAGACGAATTGAGCGAAGAAGATAAGTTGACGGTACACCGCGCCCGTCGCGTACAGCGTTTCTTGTCGCAACCTTTCCATGTAGCAGAGCAGTTTACAGGCTTGAAAGGCGTTTTTGTGCCGATAGAAGATACGATTAAAGGGTTTAATATGATTTTGGACGGCGAAGTTGACCAATATCCCGAAGCCGCATTCAATCTTGTCGGTTCCATAGAAGAGGCTATCGAAAAAGGTAAGAAAATGTTGGCGGAAGTCAATTAATCGTGTTAAAGTATTCAAAAGATGAAAGTTGAAATAATAACACCCGAAGATTCTGTTTACGAGGGCGATGTATCGCTGATACAATTGCCCGGAACAGACGGATTGTTTGAATTGTTGGACAATCACGCACCCATGATTACCATGCTTTCGGAAGGAAACGCCAAGATAGTGGAAAAGAAAACCAATCAAACGCTGTTGTTTTCTCTCAAAGGCGGTGTGGTGGAAGTGATGAAAAACAAAGTTTTGGTTTTGGCGGAAGTTTGTACGCAAAAATAAAAACAAAACGCACGGTTCGGCTTTTTGCTTTGGCATAAAAGAAGACAGGCGATTGCAACATGCGAGATATAAATGTATATTTGGCAGGATAGACAGCGAAGCAATCTTTAAAGAGAGATGAAGAAAAAAGAGGGTTGCTTTGCTGTTTGGTTTGCAAGGATATTTTATATATTATTTATTTAATTTTTTTTAATCAATAAATGAAACGTAAATTGTCGGCAGAAAAAAATGCGGCTGACTGTAAAATGTTGAGAAATGGCGAAAAATAAACGTATTTGCTCTTTTTGCGGAGAAGAAGAAACTCCCACATCTTTGTTGTTGAAAGGCTTGGATGCAAACATTTGCGAAGACTGTATCGAAAGGGCAGGGGAGTTGCTCAAAAAACTTCGCGAAGAAGAAGAAAAATACCAAAAAGAGCAGGCAGAAACTTTCAAATTGGACAAAAAGCCCAAAGAAATAAAGGCTTTTTTGGATCAATATGTAATTGGGCAAGACGAGGCGAAAAAAGTCTTGTCGGTGGCGGTGTATAATCATTACAAACGAATTGATTATTACTCAAAAAAGCATAAAAATGATGTTGAAATCGAAAAATCGAATATCATTCTTATCGGAGAAACAGGCACGGGCAAAACGCTGTTGGCGTCTACTATCGCTCGAATGATAGATGTTCCGTTTTGTATTGCCGATGCAACGGTTTTTACACAAGCCGGTTATGTGGGCGAAGATGTGGAGAGTATTTTGAGTCGTCTGTTGCAAAATGCCGATTATAATGTTGCCAAAGCCGAGCGAGGCATTGTTTTTATCGATGAGATAGATAAAATTGCCAGAGCGGTAGACAATCCTTCCATTACCCGTGACGTTTCGGGTGAAGGTGTGCAGCAGTCTTTGCTTAAACTGTTGGAAGGCAGTATAGTAAACGTTCCGCCGGAGGGCGGACGTAAGCACCCCGAACAGAAATTTATACAGCTGAACACGCAAAATATTTTGTTTATTGCCGGCGGTGCATTCGACGGAATAGAGAAGAAAATCGCAAGCCGTTTGAATACCAATGTCATCGGTTTTAAAAAAGAAGATATGTCTGTGGATAAAGAAAATCTGCTGAAACATGTTTCTTCGCAAGATTTGAAAAGTTTTGGCTTGATTCCCGAAATATGCGGACGTTTTCCTGTGATTACGCATTTGGCGCCGTTGGACGAAACAAGTCTGAAACGGATTTTGTTAGACCCCAAAAATGCTTTGGTGAAACAGTATACCAAACTTTTTGAAATGGATAACATCAAATTGAAATTTGACGATGCGGCATTGGATTTTATTGTAAAAAAAGCACTTGAACTGAAACTTGGTGCAAGAGGCTTGCGTTCGATTATAGAACATATTATGACAGACGCCATGTTTGATCTGGAAACGGTGAATAAAAAATTGGCGGTTACGGAAGATTACGCAAGAGAAAAAACGAAAAGCATTGTGTAAACAGTGTCGGATATTTTTTTGATAATCTTTGTAACCGGTTAATACGCTTGTTGCTATGGAAAAGCAGGAATTTGAAAAAATGTTTTATCCTATCGGAGAGGTTGCCGAAATGTTCAACGTCAACACTTCGCTCATTCGCTTTTGGGAGAAAGAATTTGAGTGTATCAAGCCGTTCAAAAACAAAAAAGGTACTCGTTATTTCACAAAAGAAGACATTGAGACGTTTCGGACTATTTATTATCTGGTGAAAGAATGCGGTTATACCTTGCAGGGTGCAAGAGACCGTTTGGCGATTGAACGGAAAAATATCGAGAAAAATACTCAAATTTATCATTCGCTCACCGAGATTAAGCAGTTTTTGTTGGAAATTAAATCAGAATTAAAATAGCATTATGTTTATTAATATTATTGTTAAACGGTTGAGAAACAAAAAAATCCTTTTGTTAGGATTTGGAAGAGAGGGAAAGTCTACCTATTCTTTTATCCGAAAACATTTTCCCGACATGTACATAACTGTTGCCGACAAAGACCGTGAAGCCGTTTTTCCTGTTTTGGAAAACGATCCTTATGTCAATTGGATATACGGCGAAGATTATTTATCGGTGTTGGAAGATTATGATGTGGTGTTGAAATCGCCGGGGATAAGTTTGAAAGACGTTCCGCTGTCGGATACGTCTAAAATTTCTTCTCAAACCGATTTGTTTTTACAGGCATTTGCTCCTCAATGTATCGGGATAACAGGCACGAAAGGAAAAAGCACCACCGCAAGCCTTTTGTATCATGTTTTGCGGCAGACGAAACGCGATGTTTTGTTAGCGGGAAATATCGGCGTGCCGTTTTTTGATATTGTTGACGACATACGTCCGTCCACCAAAATAGTGTTGGAGCTTTCTTCGCACCAATTGGAATATGTTTCTACTTCTCCGCACATAAGCGTTTTGTTGAATATTTTTGAGGAACATTTAGACCATTACCGCAGCTTTGCCCATTATGGAGAAGCAAAATTCAATATTGCCCGACGTCAAAAGAGGAATGATTTTTTTATTTACAATACAGTCGATGAACAGATTTTGAAATTATCGAAAGAGCAGAACATACAATCGAAAAGCATGGGTTTTTCTTTTGAGCCGAACGAAAAATCGGTTTCCTATGTTCGAGATGCTTGTTTTTATGTGTTGAAAGAAGATAATACGGAAGAAAAAATCGCTGAAATACGCGAAGATTTTCCTTTGAAAGGAAAACATAATTTGCAGAATGTTGCGGCGGCGATTGCAGCTTTGCAATGTCTGGGAACGGATAACGAAAGGATAGAAAAGGCGATTTATTCGTTCAAAGGACTTGAACACCGTTTGGAGCGGGTAGGGGAGTTTGGCGGAATTGTGTTTTACAACGACAGCATTTCTACTGTTCCGCAAGCCTCGATTGCCGCAATTGAAGCCTTGAAAAATGTGGATACCATTATTTTGGGCGGTTTTGACAGAGGGATTGATTATCGATTTTTTGTTGATTTTTTGGAGAACTCCGATATTCGGAATTTTATTTTTACCGGCGAAGCAGGACAGCGAATGATGAAATTGTTCCCCACTGCAACGCATAAAAATTTATATTTCAAAGAGATGTATCCCGAAATTGTAAAGCTGGCAAAAACATGTACACAAGAGGGAAAAATTTGTCTGCTTTCTCCGGCGGCGGCAAGTTACGACCAATTTAAAAATTTTGAACATCGGGGTAAAAAATTCAAAGAATTGTTGTCTGCTAATCAATAAGGAACAGTATTTGTTTTTCGTGAAAAAATGACAAGAGACCGATCGACAGCGAGATACAACATAGGAATTGCTTTGAGCGGCGGCGGCATCAAAGGCTTGTGTCATGCCGGCGCTTTGAAAGCCTTGAACGAATACGGCATCAAACCCGATATTATTTCGGGCGTGAGTGCCGGCGCTATTGTCGGGGCGTTGTATGCCGACGGCTATTCTCCCGACGAGATTAACGAGATATTTTCCAATGTCAGCTTTTCTCGATTTGCCAAAATACAGTTTCCAAAAGACGGTTTTTTTCATATTGATATTTTCAAAGATTTTTTGGACAAAAAATTGCGAGCCAAGACCTTTGAAGCCTTGAATATTCCTCTTCGCATTGTGGCTACCGACTTTGATCACGGCAAAACGGCTGTTTTCGAGCATGGCAATCTCCTTGATCCCGTCATTGCTTCTTGCAGCTTGCCGATACTGTTTAAACCTGTGAAAATTAACGGTATTCATTATGTGGACGGAGGCGTGTTAAAGAATTTTCCGGTAGGAACAATCTATCACGACTGCCGATATGTGGTGGGGGTGAATGCAAGTCCTTTTATCACCAAAGAATACATTCGTAGCCTTAGAGAAACTATTGCCCGAACGTATTTTTTTATGTCGAAAGCAAATATTTTGCAAGATAAAGCCTTATGCGATATGCTGATAGAACCTCAAAATATGGCAAGCTATGAACTTTTTGACGTGGAAAAAAGTAATGA
>JAIRTU010000250.1 GCA_031254735.1 Bacteroidales bacterium
CAAATTTACGCCAAAGTGGTGGATGAAAAGAAAGAAAAAGCAGCAAACGCTATAAAATTGAATATTAATAATAAACAACAAAAATATAAACCGTTCTGACAACGACATAATGAAAATGAATCTGGATAACGAATTCGTGAAATTTCTGTCAAAGAAGACATCACTGCCTGACGAACTGTTAAATATAATCGTCGAAAACGCTGTTATACAAAACTTCAAAAAGGGAACACTCCTTCTTAAAGAGGGCGACAGGGCGAATGAATGCTATCTGGTACTCAAGGGTTGCATACGAAGTTACATGATTAAGGACGGTGAAGAGAAAACCATTGAGTTTTATACGGAGGAGCAGCCTGTTTCACCTCCAAATTTCGGAAAGACAATCCCTTCGGAGTTATATTTAGAATGTATTGAAGATACTGTTGCAACCATAAGTACTTCGGAATATGAAGCGGAAATGTTCGGGAAATATCCGGAATTGGAATCTGTCTGCCGTATAATGACAGAAGAAATGGCGACAGGTTATCAGACAGCATTCGTCGATTACAAACTGTCTTCTGCCGAAGAACGGTATCTGAAATTGCAAAAAGAAAGACCCGAGCTGATACAGCGAGTACCGCAGTATCAATTAGCCAGTTATCTGGGTATTCAACCCGAATCTTTAAGCCGTATCCGTAAAAGAATCAGTAAAAAATAGCATCGTCTTCATTTCTTAACCAAAGTCAACGGGCAGTATATCCAAACAATGTACTTTTACCGAATTATTTTAAATATTAAAGATAAATGGAGACAGATAAAACAATTGGCATAAGAACAAAACTCTCAACTTTATGGGTTGTAGTCATGATAAACATGATTTTTGCTGATATTTTTACCATAATGGTTAAACTTGTGAATAAAAATACATTGGAAGGAATGCCGGGCGAAGTGAAAACCGTAATGGCAATCGCCGCTATTGTTACCAATATTCCTGTTTTAATGATTTATTTTGCAAAGATATTGCCCTATAAATCAAATAGAATACTAAATATTATCGCCGGAATTTTCACAATAATATATGTAATTGGCGGTGGTATCTTAATGCCTCATTATGTTATCATAGCAAGTATTGAAGTAATAATTACAGGGATAATTATCATAAAATCTTGGAAATGGAAGTCGAATATAACAACGAAGTGAAAGAAAACAAGAGAATAGCGGGAATTGCAGGAATTTGGTATTTGCTCTTTGTCGTTACAGCAGGTTTATGCCAAATGTATCTCATCAAAACCTTTGTCGCTGAAAATGCGGAGGCAACCGCACAAAATATCCTTGCGACAGAAAGCCTGTATTTGCTTTCGATTTTCGGAAGTGTTTTTGGACACATTATCTGTTTTCTGTTTGTGGTTTTAATGCTGTATCGCCTGTTGAAACACGTTAATGAAACACAGGCAAAACTAATGTTTTCTTTGGTGCTTGTCGCTGTTGCAGTAATGTTTATCAATATTATTTTTCAGGCAAACGCATTATTTGTTTTAAACAGAGCCGCGTATTTTAAGGAATTTACGGTGGGGCAGATTTATGAAATATCAACCCTGTTTTTGCAGTTGCGTTTTATTGGCGAATATGTCACAGGAATTCTCTGGGGTTTGTGGCTTTTCCCTTTGGCTTATCTCGTTTACAAATCGAATTTTATCCCAAAGATTATTGCCTGTTTGCTCATACTTGCCGGTATTTGCCATATCGCTGATTGCGTGCTGTTTTTAACAAATCAACGGTTGCACGCTATTTTGACGGATTATTTAATGTTGCTTGCATTGGGCGAAATAATAATGTTTTTATGGCTGTTAATTAAAGGGGTGTCTGTACCTGAAGAAAATGAAACAACAGAAAAATGAAAACATTTACCTGTGTATCTATTGCGGTTTTATTGCTTTTTGCCGGCTGCGGGTCAAGTAAAAAAATGCCCAAAGCAGATTCTGTATCGGGAGTGACCGCAATAAAATATATCACAGGCAATCCTGATATAAAACCTGATAGTATGACAACGAAAGCAATCATTTTTTATATTCATTTCATCATGGGAATACCCGGAAAATAGCCAATGCCATTGCTCCCGTAATCAATGCACCGGTACTGAATATTAATGAAACAGGCATAGATAGCATTCATTTTTCCACATTAGAAAAATACGAACTATTAGGTTTTGGTTCAGGGATAAATAGCGATAAACACTATCAATTATTGCTTGACTTTGCCAAAAAATTGCCGTCTGTAAAGAGTAAAAAAGCATTTATATTTTCCACAAGTGGAATTTATAGTGAAAAACAAATGGAAATCAATCACAAGACACTTCGTTACATACTCCAAAATAAAGGATTTGTAATTATCGGCGAATTTGCTTGTCGGGGATATAACACCAATAGTTTTTTGAAATATTTTGGAGGCATGAATAAGGACAGACCTAATTCGGAAGATTTAACCCACATTGCAGTTTATGAAGAATTAATATCCAGATATTCAGCGGGATATTTTTTTCGAAGACGGATTTGTGTACTACGGATTTTTTCTTTTTAAAGGGGAAATATTTGTATCCAAGTTTATCATAAATCAATCGCGCTTTATCATCAGGATAAGTACAACGACGTATGAGTATGATTTCATCCGTCCTGTTCCGCGCCAAAGTGGTAACTGTTTTTTTGGTGTTCATAATCCGGACAATCTCATTCCATTGGAAAGCGACCGGTTCGAGTGTTTCCTTTTTTTGAGTGTTTTCAGCGTTTTCCTTCTTTTTAAGTTGAAAACGAATCGTATTTACTACCCAATAAGCCAATAATCCCAAGTGCAGGTGCGCCATCGCCGGATCATCTTTTTATCCAACTGTTGGATAAAAAGGAAGTAAAAGCGATTGTCAACGATAACTAAATACTATAAAACCGCAGTAGGTATTGTTCTATTGCGGTTTTTGCTTTTGGATAATTATCGAATTTGATTGTTTACTATTTATTCCTTCACAACTTTCTTAATTGCTGTACCTTTGCTCGTATGGATTTTTACCATATACACGCCTTTTGGCAAAGTTGATACGGAAATTTTGTTATTAATGTCGTCTTCTATTTTCAACAAACTGCCTGTTACAGAATAAATCTCAACTTTCTTTATCTGCAAATCCGATTTTATAATGATTTCGGATTTTGCAGGATTGGGGTAAATTTCTAATTTGTCGGCAAGGATATTTTCGATAGCAGAGGAATTTGGGCAATCCACTTTCACTGTGAAAATATCTCCGCCGGTATGTTTAACGGCGCGAATGTAATAGGTTGTATTTGCGTAACAAGACAGATGCAAAGTCCCGGGCGAACTCAAATTGCCGATTGAAGTTGTAGAGCCACAACTCGAATACAAATGCAAATCAATATCTGCTGTGCCTGAATTGGTAAGTGTAATTGTATGTGTTCCTGTGTTTTGTGCCGTAAATTTATAGAAAACATCCGGCGCGTTGGTTGTGTTCCAACCGTTTCTGTCAGTTCCATACGATACGCTCGTTGTTGGCGTTGCCTCTATCGTTGTGCCGGTTGTGCTGTTTCCGCAAGACAATGTTGTGGCAGAAGAACAGTTGTCGTTTGAGGGCGGGCGGCAGTTCGTGGGTGCATATTGAAACCAAGTTGAATTTATCCCAGTAGAACCACACCCGGACAAATTATTTGTTAAATAAGCATCGTGATAATCTCCCTCATAAATACAATCTTCCGAGCCGTCGTGTAAATCAGGAATTATAACTCCGAATCTATTTGGAAAATAATCCTCAAGTTGGTGTAACCATTCGTGAACAAAAACATATAAAGTATATGAATATAGAGAAGACTCTTCGAACCACCACCTGTATGGAATAAATGAATAATATTCCGCACCTAACCAAGTTAGTCCACCGTAACTTGTGGGAATATCAGGGTCTTTTAAATCCGCAATCGTAATTACTCCATCATAATTGCTGTTACAACTATTTGTATTATAGCCGTATGAAGTTAGTGCAGAATGTATATCAATTCTATCAATGCAAGGATAACCACTATATTCAGCGGTACTTGTAATAAGCGAAGTATGATTCTTAATGTCCAATTTTAAATCTAAACTTGGCACTAAATATTCTACAAGATTTTCATAATCAAGAAAGAAAGTATAGATATTATTATATTCGGCAGCTGAAAAAGAAGTGGTTGTACCGCTCGTGGTTTCTGAATATACACCGTTAAATTGTACATTTCCTAAAATCGGGCAAAGGAGTTTCCAGTCATTACTTTCAATGACATTGAAATTTTGCCAATCAGAAGCATTATAGACATTTAATAGTCCTTTCGGAATGTATAAGTTTATATTTTGAGTATTCAAAAGCTTAAATACATCACTTGCGCCAATGTTAAGAGGCGAATTTTGACGTACTGAAATATTCCGTAAGGCATAACAACCATCAAATGCAGCCCCTCCAAGAGTGCTGACAGAACTTGGTATATTTATTGTTTCTAAATTTTTACAATCCTTAAAACACTCTACGCCAATAAATACAACATTATGAGGTATTCTAATTCTTTTTAAATTAGTACATCCTATAAATGCCTGTTCATCAATACTTGTAACTGTTGAAGCAATATCAACCCGAACCAAACCTGTACAATCTGAAAAATACCGTTCGCCAATATTGGTAACGCCAGATTGAATATCGACATTGATAATTTGGTCTTTTACGCTAAACCAAGGTGCAAGAGTGTATTCAGACACTGCCCCTATTCCGCTAATTATGAGTGTCCCGTTATCGTCAAGCGTAGCCGTTACAGTTGAAGCAATTGGATAACCAATTTGCCAACTACCGATTGTAGAACGCAGTTGTGGTGCTTGCTGTAGAGAAACATCCGGGGGACTATAAGGTGGATATACGTTATCGTTTTGCCGTCTATCATTTTGCGCAAAACTACTTGTACTCGCCGCGCATAATGCAAGCAGCAAGCAAATCATTTTAGAGTAATGTGTTACTCTCATTGCTTTGTTAATTTTTCGTGATACTTTCATTGCTTTGTTAATCTTTTTGTGTTACACTCATTACTTCGTTAATTATTCCGTACCCCTTTCTTTGGACAGAAAGTTAGACCATGTCAGGTTATCAGTTCAATTTTCTTTTTGAGAGAGGCAGGTGTAAAACCCGCTTCCTCTCGCAAAGAGTTTTTATTTTTTCCAATGCAAAATTAGTAATTTTTTTCAATATTGCAATCAGATGTGCAACTCGCGTATCGGTAATTTCGGGATAAAACTCCCCTGCAAAAGTCCGCTAACAAGCATTTTCGCAATCCAGCGGCTGTCTTTTCTGTCCGTTTTATGTCTCCGGAACATTTTTGATATGCCGTGCATTTACCAAAATTATTCCGAAATCCGATTTCAAAATATTGAAGACAGGCTTCCAAAAAATACCCGTATTTTACATTGCTATATGGCTTATATTAAAATATTTAAGTCAATAAATGAGCAATATCCATAACTAAGTTATCTGCAAATCGAAGAAACAATAGAGTAATTTAGTTGATAATATCAACTTTTTTTGTACCTTTGCTGTTGAATTTTAAAGTTAAAAATATATGAAGAGCAAGAAACTCCCTGTGCTGCTGCATATTGCATTGACGCTAAAAACTATCGAGAATGTTTTTAGGAAGAAAATGGTTGCGTTTCCGATTGACCTTCCGCCGGAGGCTTTCGGGATACTGATGATTGTTGGCTGTCATCAAGACGTTATCCAACAGGATATTGCAGCATTGGCGAAGAAGGACAAATCGGCGGTGCTGCGGCAGATAGACCTTCTCGAAAGAAAAAGTCTGGTAAAGCGTAAAGAAGACAGTAACGATAAGCGTAAAAACCGGATTGTTACCACTAAAGAGGGAAAAAAAATTATCAAAATGCTTGCCGAAAGGGAGCATGAACTGTTTCTTTCTCTCTCACAGGGGATTGACGCCAAAGAGATGGCAACATTCGTAAAGGTGCTTGATACATTGAAACTTAATGCGGAAAAGAAATGAAACGAAAAATTTTCATCGGACTGTTCGGATTTGCCTATCTGATAGCAGGTTGTAGCACTGTATACACTTGTTTGCCAAAATTCGGCAGCACCCCGAAAGGTGAAAGACTGAGAAAAATACAGCGGTCATCCAATTATCGCGAGGGTCGTTTTCAAAACTTGAACCCTACGCCGCAAATGACTGATAATCTATGGAACGCTCTTTTCCAACCAGCGTCCAAACGGCAGAAACCGAAAGATTTGATACCTGTTGTGCAAACTAATCTCGCCGCGCTAAACCCGCAGGATGACCTTTTGGTGTGGTTTGGTCATTCGTCGTATTACTTGCAGGCGGCGGGGAAGCGTTTTCTGGTAGACCCTGTTTTCAGTCGTGCTGCGTCGCCCGTTTCGTTTGTAAACACTGCATTCCGAGGCTCGGATTATTTCAGGGCTGATGATATTCCAAACATTGATTATTTGATAATTACGCACGACCATTGGGACCATTTGGATTATCCGACAGTAATGAAATTGAAACCGCGAACAGGCAGGGTAATTTGTCCGCTTGGAGTAGGCACTCATTTTGAAAGGTGGGATTTTGACGTATCGGCTATCGTTGAGATGGATTGGCAGGATTCGGTTTCCCTTATGCAAAACACTGAAATCCACTGTCTTCCCGCACGCCATTTTTCGGGGCGCGGATTTAAACAGCGGCAGTCGCTTTGGGCTTCTTTTCTGCTTAAATTCGACAATTTAACAATTTATATCGGAGGCGACAGCGGTTATGATACGCACTTTGCAGAAATAGGTGCCCGATTCGGCCCAATAGACTTTGCCGTACTCGAAAACGGACAGTACAACAAGGCTTGGAAATATATTCACGCTCAACCTGAAGAGACTTTGCAAACCGCCACAGATTTGAACGCGAAAAATTTGATACCTGTTCACAACTCGAAATTTGCAATGAGCAGGCACAGTTGGGACGAGCCGCTGCAACGCCTGTCCGAATCAGCCGATAATCAGACACCTGTACGGGTGCTTACCCCCCAAATCGGCGAAATTGTTTTTTTGAAAGATACGTTACAAACATTCAGCCGTTGGTGGCAAAATTTAGAATGAAAATATGAAACGAACTTTTATAATTACAGGAGGAAATTCGGGGTTGGGGTTGCAATGCGCACGAAACATCGCCCTGCAAAACGCTGATAATTGCGTTGTTATAGCAAGCCGAAATACGGAGAAATCTATTGAGGCGGTCGAAAAACTTCGCCGTGAAACGCAAAATACTGATATTCATTCGCTAAGGCTTAATTTGGCATCGTTGCAGTCGGTCAGGGAGTTTGTGGAGGAGTTCGGCAAGCGTGATTTCCCGCCTCTTTACGGGATTGCCTGTAACGCTATTTCAGGCGGCGGAGCGGCTACTGCCGACGGCTTCGATATGACGTTCGGTACCGGGCATTTGGGACATTTTCTACTTGTAAACCTGTTACTCAAACAGATGTGCGAAGGACGGATAATGTTTGTCAGTAGCGACCAACACGACCCGCCACCGTTCATTGCCCGACTGCGCTATACCGACGCTCTTGATTATGCTCGCCCCAACAGGCAAAATCATAATATAAGATACTCTTTCACAAAACTTTGCAATATCTATACCGCTTATGAACTGTCTGCAAGACTTCAAGCGACGCCCTCTAAAGCAAAAATAACCGTTAACGCCTTCAATCCCGGATTTATGGCTGACACAGGCCTTGCAACGCCGCGAAATGCCGCCGAACGCTTCCTGCAGCGTATTGCGCCGTTAATCGCAAGTGTGATGGGCGTTCGCAGTTCTGCGCCGGTATCGGGAAAGTTGCTTGCCGGCTATATGACAATCCCTGAATATGAGGGAATTACAGGCAAATACTTCGACCGCGCCCACGAAACAAAATCGTCCAAACTGTCATACAATCGCGAAAATGCTCTTAATCTGTGGAATAGAAGTGTTGAACTGACACAGGTGCAGTTCGATGAATCCGTACATAACGCCGCTGATATGGAAAAAGCGGAGCATCCCGGTTCTTCGTCAAATTTGGTGCGTATTCCGGAACATATCCATCCGTATGCCAATCCGGATGTCCTGCATTCAACAGGCTTATCTTTCCGGTGATACCGTTTCATCGCCTAATGCCTAATGTTTCGTAATTTCAATTCACAATTGATATTGATTATCCGACTTTAATATTCCGTACGACGTCTTTTCCGAATGATT
>JAIRTU010000171.1 GCA_031254735.1 Bacteroidales bacterium
CACTTGTTCAACAGTATCGTCTTTTTCCGATAAAAAAAGAGATGTATCAGTCCCGCTCAATACTTTCAACTGCTCTTTTGCTTCCATTTTTAGCGATTCAATCTGTGGACACGTAATGGCACAACCTACAGTTTTGACCACTTTATATCGCCCATTTTGCTTCCTAATTATCTGAATACTAATACTTCCAGACCTGTTCTTAACTTCCCTGATAAACATATAAATATTTTTGCAACACCCATTTTTGATACAAAAATACAACTTTTATTCTGAATATCAGTAACTTAAATGGGTGTTGCAAACAAAAGTGCGGAAAACAGGAAAATGTCCGGTTCGCATTAATTCATCGAAAAAATATTGATTTTTATTGAATTAATGTACGCTATCTTACTCATTATAAACGTAATTTTCTACCGGACACCGGTAGAAAATTGAAAATTACAGACTCTTATTATCAACCCGTTAGCTCCTACCGGACATTTTGGAATTATTCCGTAAAATGGCATTTCTCGCAGAAAGAGGGTGTTTTGTTTTGTTGCCATTTCATACGCCATTTTTGATAACTTTCTCCGTTTAGCACAGGCATCACTCCCCGATCAAACACATTGCCGAAATGAAGCTCTTTTGGGAAAGGTTTTGCACAGCAGGGCGTTACATAGCCGTCCCAACAAATATAAAAATGTGTCCAAGGGAAAGGACATTTTCTAAAACTGTGGTCGGTGTTGAAGCTGTGGTAAGTAACCGATACTGTCGGGGTGTGTTTTTGTGTTTCTTTCAAGGCGTTTAATGCCGACAGAAATTCTGATGATTGGTAAAAGTCATAATACGATTTATCGATTTGAGTTACGGCAGCAAGGTTAAACATGGTAAAATCCATGTATTTTATGCCTGTCTTTTCGGCGAACCGCACCAAATCGGACATCTGGAAATAATTTTCTTTGGTAACAACCATATTCATCATCAGCGAAGTGTGCGTATTTCGACACATATTTACAAGTGTTTCCAAATTGCTTTGCAGGGTTTCAAACTTGGCTTTTTTGCGGATAGATTCATACACATCGCCCAATCCATCGATAGAAACCTGTATGGTGTCTATTCTGTTCACCAATTTGGATACCTGTTCCACAAAATTGGGAAGCATCGCATTGGTCGACGCCGAGATAATTATCCCTTTGTTTTTCGATTTTATATAATCAACCATGCCGTCGATGTTGGGATACAGAAACGTTTCTCCCATGCCTGTCAAGCCGATAGAATCCAGATAAACCCACAGTTCGTCAATTATTTTTTTCGCTTGGTTTTCGTCCATAATTCCCTGATCCATTTGTTTTCCGTATGCGTATTCTCTGGCACAGGTGGTGCAGGCAAGATTGCATCGATTGGTCAATTCCAACATAATGGTAGAGGGATAAGCCACTTTGGTCGAGTGGGTGAGTTTCAAATAGAAATGCCGTATCTTATTGTTTATATAAAAGAAAAGATATTTATTCTTTGGCAGTTTGCTGATTCTTTTGAATGCTTTTTTAAGTTTTCTTGTATTCATGTTGATGTTTAATGATTTGTTGGTTGCGTTGTATTGTCTAAAAACAGATTGGTAAAAATTTTCATATAAAAACGATTGGCAAGTATCTTTATTGTGGCAGAAAGCAGGGTATTGCAATGCTATTGACTTTCTAAAAAAGCATCTAAATCCCTTATCAGATATTGCATTCGAATATCGATACCGGGCTGTAAAAGGTGGTATCGTGTGTCGTATCCCAAACTGTCGGGAAGAGTATAGTTTTCAGGATAAAAATATTGAAAGGCTTCGTTGTTGATGTTGTGCAACTCTTTTACTACCTGTTGAATTTCCATATTCATGTTTTGTGCGGCTGTATGCACAATGGCAGAGGGAAGAATAACGACTTTTACTCCCTGCGATTGAAAAAAGAGTATATCTTCTTCCAATTCTTTCAGCATTTTTCTGTCTATCGGTCGGGGATTTTCTTCCGTAACCGTATATGAAATATAGCTTGGTTCTGTGCGGTGTGCCGTCATATCGCCGTATTGATTGAAATTGGCGCGGGCATAAATGCGATGGTCGTGTTCTTTAAACGCATGACCAACAATATAAGCATCGTACAAATTATCCATGGAATATCGAGGAATACCCGACATGATCGTTAAAAATTGCCGAAAAGAAAGGTATGAAAATCCTTTCGGATAAACATTAAACAGCATGGGCGTGAGCGTTGAACTTGTTCCCAAATACATCGTATAAAAATGACTGTATTCGGGAATGATAATAAGAATATCGTTTTTATGCACATCTGCTTTTACCCCTTTCAAAAGAAAACGCAAGCCCATTCCCGCATGCAATCCCATATTGACAATCGGCATATCATAATGTTGCGAAAGAACTTCGCTGTCTATTCCAAAGGCAAGATTTGAGCCGCCGATAAGAACTATTTTCGGACTTTCTTCCTTTTTAAGATGTTCAAACTTATCAATCAACGCAAACAGATAATCTCCTTGCCAGCGGGTAGTGATATTACTCACGCCAAAAGCAAGAAGAGCGATAATGAACAGGCTGAACAGTGATAATGCGGTGATAAATCGTTTCATCTTTTATACTAAAATTGAAAATAAATAAACTCCTGTGCATTTCCCGAAAAGGCAAATATCAAAATTATCAACACATAATAAAACACCCATCGCAAGCCTCTTTTCCATTTCAACCCAAACTGTTCCAACGCATACGCCTGTTCTCGCCCAATCCATTCGATAAGAGTAAAAAACACAATGAAAACCATTAGCGAAACAGGCGGAGTGATGGTTGCTTTTTCAAAAAGAGAGGCAGAAAATATCGTTTTGATATACGAAACCGCTTGCAACATATTGTCGGAACGGAAAAATATTCGAGAAAAAGTAATCAAAACAAACGTAACAACTATATTCAAAACATCTCGAAACGAGGGCAAGAGCTTTCCCTGTGCGACAATGTGCAAATTTTTTCGGTTTGTTTTCTTGATAATTGCAGGCATCATATACACCGCATTGATTGCTCCCCAAACAACAAACGTCCAATTCGCACCATGCCAAAATCCACTCACCAAAAAGACAACAAAGGTATTGCGTATTCTCGTCCACGTGTTTCCTCTGCTGCCGCCCAAGGGGATATACACATAATCTTTGAACCACGCAGACAACGAAATATGCCAGCGCCGCCAAAATTCGGCTACGCTGCGAGAGAAATTGGGATAAGCAAAATTTTGTCGTAAATTAATCCCGAACAAACGAGCCGTTCCAATGGCAATATCGGAATATCCCGAAAAATCGGCATAAATTTGAAAGGAAAACAACACTATTCCTGTTACCAATGTGCTGCCCGAAAGCTCGAACGACTGCTCGAATATCGGGTTGACATACATTGCACAAGTGTCGGCAATCACCACTTTTTTAAACAATCCCCACAGTATTTGCCGCAAGCCGTCCACCGCCTTATGATAGTCGAACGAGCGTCTGGCAGAAAATTGCGGCAACAGATTCAACGCACGTTCTATCGGACCCGATAATATCTGCGGGAAAAAAGCGACAAAGGAGGCAAAAGCCGTGAAATCTTTGGTCGCCTCTATCTTTTTTCGATACACGTCTATGGTGTAACTCATCGTTTGGAAGGTGTAAAAACTAATTCCCACAGGCAAAATAATATTAAGCGTGTGAATGTTTAATTCTTTGCCAAACAAACGGAAAACGTCCACAAAATTCTCTATAAAGAAATTGCAATATTTGAAAAAACCCAAAAAGAAAAGGTTGACAAGGATACTGATTGCCAACAAGATTTTCCGTTTTCGTGCTGCGGACGTTTGGTTCAGCAATAATCCTATCGTGTAATCGGTTGCCGTGCTGAAAAGGATAAGAAACAAAAAACGCCAGTCCCAACACGCATAAAAGAAATAACTCGCAAGCACGATAAATCCGTTTTGTATGTTGATGTTTTTCTTGGCGATCAACCAATAAACACAAAACACAATGGGTAAGAATACAGCAAATTCGATAGAATTAAAAAGCATTATTTATTTATAGATTTTCAAGTCGCAAAGATAGCACAAAATCTTTAATCTCGCACAGAACCCCATAGCTACTGCCCCGCAGCAATCACTCTTTCACTATCTTTTTTATTATTTTCGTTTGGTTTTCGAGGGTGAGAGAGAGGAGGTAGATTCCCCGGCTGAAAGAGGATATGTCTATTTCTTTCTCTTGGCTGCTGAAACTGCCTCTCTGCAATTCTTTCCCTTGAATATCATACAATTGATAGTGTATCGCGGTTGTCGGCACTTTGGACAGTGCAACAAATACTGTGTTTTTGGTCGGATTGGGATAGATGGAAAACCCTTTGGTAACCTTGTCCAGGCAGCGTTCGCAGCTTGTTTCCATGCCTCCGCCTTTGAGCGACATACTTACTTTGTAGCAGCCGTTGAGTCCGCCCGGTTCCTGATAAAACTGATTGACAGCTCCCTGAATGGCTTCACCGTTTTTGTACCACTGATAGCCCGCATATCTCTCCGACGAATTATCCACAAAAATCACATCGTCCCATTTCTCCACCAAAATACTGTCCTGTTTGACGTGAATGTCGATAGCATCGCCGGTCTGCTGTCCGCAAAATCCTGTTACCGTTACCCGGTATTGTCCGTTGTGGGCGTATGTCAACTTCAAGACGGTATATTTTGCGTCTGTTTCTCCGTTTAACTCATCGCCGTTTCTAAGCCATTGATACGTCAGGAGGTAGCCGCCCGATGCCGACACTTCCATTTCTAAGGCTTCGCCCTCGCAAAATACGGTTTCGTTGCTTGTAAAAGATTCTATTTTGGTCGGCGGACTGACATTTACCGCAAACGTATGCGTGTCGCCTTCGCAACGCGCTCCTGCCTGCGTGTTTACGGGTATCACTGTTATGAGCGATGAGGTGAGCGATGAGGTTTGATTTTCGACCGTATACGTTCCGAAATTACCTGTTTGCACGCCCGAAGGCAATCCCTGTACGTTTCCCGACGCCGTCCATTCAAAATGATGGGCTTGTCCCGTAAAATCGACAGGCGTTGTCTGCTGACCGTCGCATAAGGTGTCGTCGGTTAGTGTCCGGTCTAATGTCGGGCGGGGCAAAACCGTAATTGTTATCCTGTCCCACAAAGGTATTTCTGGGCAGATATGATTGTTGACGCTTTGCAATTGATAGCTTGTTGTCTGTGTGTAATTTTCGGTTAATACATACGGACTTGCGGCAATGTTTTTCAGCGTGTCGAACGATGTTCCGTTGTCTTTTGTGTAAACAATATCCCAATTGGGCGTTCCTGTCGGGAAAAACGTTACATTTGCCGCTTCTTCGTAGCAGACAACAGTATCATTGGCAAGCGTTACAAAAGGAGGCGGAAGAAAAACGCCCTGATATTCGTATGCTCCCAAATCGACCGTTGCATGATTGTAAAAACGAGGATTATTATCCAAATCGAGCGTAATATCCGAAAGGTTGGGCAGGCTGTCGGGACTGTAAAAAGCATTACTCCCGACATTGATTGCAGGACTGCAAGGATTTAAACGGTAATCGCTGTTTTCCGGATCGATAAACCAGGGGTCGGAATGCAGAATGATGCCGTTTCCCAACATTTCTCCGCCCACCAAAGAATGCGAGTACGCAATCTCGGAATATGCACCGTCGCCCGAAACATTGTTGTCCAAAACATTGTATCTCGACCGGTTGCCCCAAATGACAGTGTTGCGAATGCGGGCAGAAGAAGAGTTGTAAAACATTCCGCCGCCGAAAAGAAAAGCAACATTGTCGGTAAGAGTGATATTGGTCAAAACAGGCGATGAAGAATAGACGGCAAGTCCGCCGCCGTGTTCGGTTGCTCTGTTTTTGCGGATAATAAGATTGGAAAGACTCGGATTGGAGTTGTTGTTGCAGAATATGCCGCCGCCGTATCGTTCCGAGCGATTATTTCTGATGACGGTATTTCTGATAAAAGGCGATGAGGCATAGCCGTAAAACCCGCCGCCGTTTGTATGTTCTACGATTTGTCCGTTTACAAATATCGTTTGATGGTTATCTGCATTGCCTTCGGCAATCACAAATCCGTCCAGACCGGCATTGCCCGCATCTCCCGCCGAAACCACTACATGATGACAGTTGTCCGAGCTGTCGCCCGCAACGCCAATATCGCCGCTGAGTACAACAGGATACTGTTTCCAATTGCGGGAAGACAATACGTTATGCTCGGTATCGTTGGCATCGGCAGGAAAACCGCCGTACAGTTGAACATCTTTCACCAACAGAAAAGCATTGTTTCGTTTGCCGTTTCCCAACGAGTTGTCTTCGGTTGTGTTAAACGGAATATAGGTGGCTTGTGCAACCCAGATTTGTTCTATATTGGTATTCGATTGGGCGGCATACAATGCGTCTGCCAATTCTTTGGCGGCATTTGCCCAACTGTTGCCGCTGCCGTTGCCGCTTTTGAGATGTTTGTTAACATATACTTTTCCGTTATTATCTTCTATAATAATCTGATGTTCATGCACGCCCATATCCACCGAAAGGCTGTTGAAACGCGGTCTTCCCGCCAAATCGACCGTAACAGAAGAAATATCGGGTGTTTGTCCCGTCTGATAATACGCATCGTTGCCTGTATTCACCGCCGGACTGCTCGGTTGAAGACGGTAATCGTCGGTGTGGCGGTTTAAAAATTTGGGGTCTGTCCCCAAAATATTCCCTGTATTCTGCGGATTGTTGCCCAAAGAATGATACGGCGTTATGCTGTGGGTAAACGCAATATTATCGATGGCAGTGCCGCCGTATCCGCCAAAGAGATTTCCTGTGGAAAGACTGTCGAGTATGCAATTGCGGAAAATGGGCGATATAAACGTGCCGATACCGAATTTATCGTAATACATACAATTGCCCGAAGCGGAACCGTTGCCGACAAAGGTACAATTGGTAAAGGCAAAATACAGGGCTGTATGATTGGTGCGAAGATAAACCGCCCCGCCTGCCTGTGAAGAAGTATTGCGCAAAAACAGACAATTGGTATACGCCGCCTCGCCTGCCTGCCAAAGGCAAATTCCGCCGCCCGAAAGAGCGGTGTTTTCTTCTATAACGGTATTGAAAACCACCGGAGAGTTTCCGCGATGGTAAATACCTCCGCCTGTGTGTGCGGCATTGTCGATTATGCGAAGGTTTTTCAACAGCGGAGACGACTCCACCGTGTATACGCCTCCGCCGCACCCCTGCAAAACCGCACAGTTGTATACCGTTACCGTATCGACGCCGTTGGCGTTGCCTTGCGTTACGGTAAAACCGTCCAGACAGGCATTGCCCACATCTCCCGCCGAAACAACCACATGATAACAATTGTCGGCATGGTTGCCTGTATTCCATATATCGCCGCTCAACAGAACGGGATATATTTCCCAATCTCTGTCATCGATGCTTGTATGCACCGTATCGTTGGCGTCGGCGGGAAAACCGCCGTATATCCGTACATCTTTTGCCATTAAAAACGACCGGTCTCTGTCGTCGGCAGGCAAGACGCCGGTGTGATAAGCGGCAAGTCGGTAAAGGGGCGTATATGTTCCCTGTGCCACCCAAATTTGTTTAATGGCGGTATCGGTGTTGGCGACAGACAATGCATCGGCAAATTCTTTGACGGCATTGTACCAACTGTTTCCTCTGCCGTTGCCTGTGGTAACGTGGGTGTTGACATAGACTATTCCCCCGGCGTCGGGAATGATGTTGAGGGGGTGTTCGTATGCGCCCAAGTCTACAATGCCGCTTATAATACGCGGATTGCCATTCAAATCGGTTGTTATATCCGACAGATTGGGCAGGCTGTCCGAATGATAAAACGCATTGTTGCCCATGTTTCGGCACGGACTGTTATAACTCAGGCGAAAATC
>JAIRTU010000205.1 GCA_031254735.1 Bacteroidales bacterium
AGGGCGGGGATCAGTTTTTCGATTTTCGACAGGCGGACAATGTCAATGTTGTCTGCCTGTATATCTTTGGGGTTGTAAGAAGATATAAAAATACGTTTGTATCCCAATTTACGGGCTTCATTAATTCGTTGATCGATACGGTTAACAGGGCGTATCTCGCCCGAAAGTCCGATTTCTCCGGCAAAGCAGGTCTTGGAATCGACAGGTATATCTACGGCGGAAGAAACAATTGCCGCAATAACCGCCAAATCGCTTGCGGGATCGTCGGTATAAATGCCGCCTGTGATATTCAAAAACACATCTTTCGCATTCAGTTTCAAGCCGCAGCGTTTTTCGAGAACAGCCAAAAGCATTCCCATTCTTCGCAAGTCGAAACCGGTGGCAGAGCGTTGGGGATTTCCATAGACAGAGGGCGATACCAATGCCTGAATCTCAATAAGAAACGGACGCAATCCCTCAATGGTAACGGCAATGGCAATGCCGCTTGTCTCTTCCGAATGTTGAGAAATCAATATCTCCGACGGATTTGACACTTCCCGCAAACCGCTTTGCTGCATTTCAAAAATTCCCAATTCCGACACCGAACCAAAACGGTTTTTTGTGGCACGGACTATCCGATAGCCGTAATTTTGGTCTCCTTCAAATTGAAGAACGGCATCTACAATATGTTCCAAGACCTTTGGTCCCGCCAGCGAGCCGTCTTTTGTAATATGACCAATCAGAAAAACAGGAATAGCCGTCGATTTGGCAAAACGCTGCAACTCGGCGGTTGTTTCCCGTATTTGAGAAACCGTTCCCGCCGACGATTCCAACATATTGGTTTGCAAGGTCTGGATAGAATCGATGATGAGCAGTTGCGGTTTGATGGCGTCTATGTGTTGAAAGATAGTCTGTGTATTGGTTTCGTTGACGATATAGCAGTTTTTGTTTCTTTGTTTCAGTCGGTCTGCACGCATTTTCAGCTGTGTTTCGCTTTCTTCGCCCGAAACGTACAGTACTGTAATTTCTGTCGGCAACGATAAAGCCAATTGCAGCAGCAGGGTAGATTTTCCAATGCCGGGTTCTCCGCCCAACAAAACGATCGAACCGCAAACAATGCCGCCGCCCAACACACGGTTCAACTCGTGAATGCCTGAATTTAAACGAAATAAAGATTGATCGGTTTCTATTTCGTCTATCTTTCGAGGAATACTCTTATTCAAGTTTTCGCTTCGGTGAGAAGGAGTTGTCGGTTGGACAATTTCTTCCACATACGTATCCCATTGGTTGCAATTTTTGCATTTTCCCACCCACGCAGCCGATTGTGTCCCGCAATTTTGACAGTAAAAAATACTTTTTGCTTTTGCCATTCGGTAATCTGTTAAAAGGTTAAAACACTGTTTCTGTTCTTTTTACAATTGCTTTGTTTCGTTGCCTGTGCGGAGAACTTTTGTTGATTAATCTTTCATTTTCGATTAATCTCGGTTTTCGTCCGAATTGAGCAAAGAGGTATGATGTTTCAGCGTTCGCAAAATAATCATTATCAAAAACATTGCCGGCGTGCAAATTAAAGAAATGCGTATCCAGCTTGGGTTTGGAATATTTTCCTGATAAACAGAAGCCGCATAACGCAAGTAGTCGACAAGCGTGAAACAAAGAATAATGGCAAAAACACCTGAATATTCCCGCCTTAAAACCGATTTGAAAGAAAAGGGAATATTCCCTTTTTTGAATTTTCTCAAAGACGGAACAATGGCAGGAACAAGCATCGACCATTGCAGATACTTTTCTCCGAACTGTTTTTCCAAAAATCGTTCTTCGGCAAACATAATTCGTTCGTAATAAAGCCAAAAAATCAAGGAGGCAATAATAAAAAGCGGAACATTTGCCATAAACACCAACAATCCTGCCCACATCAGATAATTTCCAAGGTAAAGCGGGTGGCGAACCACAGAATATATTCCCGATACATTCAGCTCTTCGGCAATTTGTTTTTGCGTATTCCTTCCCGACGTGCCTCCGGGCGTTGTGCCTATGGTATATGCCCGCACCATAACGCCAAGCAACGAAATCAATATCGAACTGACTGCTATTGCCGTCCAAAACTTTTGCGACAATCCTGCATAAAATACGGCGTAATAATCCGTATAATACGAAACGTATAAAAACGGAAGTCCTAAAATAAAGATAAACAAAGGTATTTGTCCTCGATATTTGAATAATATATTTCCGTTTTTTTCAAAAGAATTTATCAATGCCATTGTAATGAATAATTAACGATTAACAGATTTTATACGATTCGGCAAATTATTCTCCTGTTGCCTGCATTGCGGTAATTGCCACCACATTGACAATATCTTCCACCGAACAGCCGCGAGAAAGGTCGTTGATAGGCGCTGCCATTCCCTGCATAACAGGACCAACGGCTTCTGCACCTGCCAAACGCTGAACAAGTTTATACGCAATATTTCCTACTTCGAGCGTTGGAAACACCAACACATTGGCTTTTCCTGCTATTTTGCTGTTTGGGGCTTTGCTTGCTCCCACACTCGGAACAATAGCGGCGTCGGCTTGCAGTTCTCCGTCGATATTCAGCTCGGGGTTGATTTCTTTGGCGATACGAGTTGCGTTTACCACTTTGGTAACCATTTCGTGTTTGGCACTTCCTTTGGTGGAGAAACTCAACATGGCAACTCTCGGCTCTATTCCTGCAATTGCTTTGGCGGTTTTAGCCGTAACAACGGCAATTTCGGCTAATTCTCTTTCGTTCGGATCGGGGTGAGCGGCACAGTCGGCAAAGACAAGAATACCGTTGTCGCCCCATTGTTTATCTTTGAGTATCATCACAAAAGCACCCGAAACAACACTTACTCCCGGCAAAGTTTTTACTATCTGAAAAGCGGGACGCAACACATCGCCTGTGGCATTTAACGCTCCTGCAACTTCGCCGTCGGCTTCTTTGTTTTTTATTAATAATGTTGCCAGATACAGCGGGTTTTTTATCAATTCTTTGGCTTCATCGATTGTCATTCCTTTGCTTTTGCGAATTTGGCAAAGCATGTCCGCATAAAAATCGCCTTTGGGATTGTTGTTCGGGTCGATAACGGTGGCATGACCGAGGTGAGTCAATCCCAATTCTTTTGCTTTTTGACTTATCACCGCAGGATTCCCCAAAAGGATCAGGCGGGCAATTTTTTCGGATAAAATAATGTTGGCAGCTTTTAAAGTGCGTTCTTCTTCGCCTTCGGGAAGCACAATGGTTTTCTGTGCTTTTATGGCATTTGCTTTTATTTGTTGTAATAACTCCATATAATATACTGTTTTTGTAACGGTTAGAAAAAATGATTTTATGCAGCAAAATTAGCAAAAAAACCGACAACATTCTCCATTTATCGAGAATATATTATTATTTATTTCTATTTCAAACGGTTATAATTTTATCATCACCTGCATTTTTACATCGGTGCGGGTATTTCCATCGATAAAAGTTAAAGAATTGCCGATAGATGTTTTGTCACGGTAAAAAGTCTGTGCGATTTTTGCCCAAAGATCAAGGTAAGAAGTAATGCTGATTTTTCCTGACAGATACACACGTGTTCCTTTTCCATAAAATGCAGGAACGGAAAACGCATACAAAACATCGTCTTCGTATGTGTAGATGCGTTCGTTGTACGAATAGGCGTCGAAAACGGCAAAACGAAGGCTTACATTCAAGGGAATTTTCTTCAAAGACCATTTTATATCCTGATACATAATATATCCTTGTCGAAAATCGGCATGTTTGGCGGCTTGATAGTTTAAAATCTCTATTCTGCTTTTCAACGTAAGTTGGAAAAACGGATTGTACACCCAATGAAGCCGATACGACTGACGATGATAATGTGTGATTTCGTTATAATAATTTGCCGCATAATTGATCGCTTTCTGCTTGTATTTCAGTCGAAAATAGGCTGAAAATCTTCTGTTTAATCGAAATTCCACTTTTGTTTGTGCTTCATATCCGTCCGAAGGGGCGTCTACTCTGTATCGCAACCACTCGAAACGAAAATAATCGAGGTGCATATTCAACGTAAAATATTTAGACAGAATAAATTGATAGCCGACAAACAGCCCGTGTTCGTTTGCATTGGCGGCAGATTCTCCAAAAGCACCACCATTCAATGCCTGATAATCACGGCTGTAATAACGATGCAACACCGAAAGCGAAAATCGCGGATCGATATGGAAAATCATTCCGTTCAAAGAGGCAAACCCCAAATTTTTACTCATTGCCAATTCTCCGAAAAAACCGACTTTCTTTACCAGCGCCCGATAATCGATCGCCACATTCAAATTGTTTTGCTCATTAAACGTATAGGCATTGTAAAACGAAAGATCTCTCTTCAAAGGAGTGTCGAAATGCGTGTAAAGAGCGGTTACTCCAATCCGTGCAACACGCATGTTGTAGTCTGCATGCAAACCTCCGAGATGTTGACCAATGGCATTTTTCTTTTCCATTTCCGATGCCGTGCGGTGATAGCCTGTGGTTTGCAACGTTTCGATAAACAATTCTTCGGACGAAGAAGAAGTATCGCTCAGGCGTGCGTCCAATTTTTTGTAGGAATAAAAAATGGTCAGATCAATTATTTTACAGTCGATTTTGGCGGCAATTCCTCGCAAATAATTGTTTTCGTTGGCAGAAGTGTATGGTTTTAAGCCGAAAGGATTTCGGTAAATGTTTATGGAATTATCAGGTTTTGTTGAGGAAAAACCCATATTCATTGCCAATCCCTGCCCGAAAGAAAGCTGATAATCGCCAATTGCAATTGCCTTAAAAACAGCTGTTTGTCTAACAAAAAGATGAAACGAATAAAAATCGAAACCGTATTTATTATTCCTTTTGAAAAATTCTTCTCCCGCATCTTTTTCTGCCGTAAA
Source organism: Bacteroidales bacterium (assembly GCA_031254735.1). The sequence goes on from JAIRTU010000205.1 coordinate 4,897, forward strand.
ACCAAAACGCAATATGTTGCGATAGTTAAAATTATATTTCAACAAATACGCCTGCGGATTTCCCAAATAACGAGCATTGCGATTTTTCTCCAAATCGGCTTCCGACACTTCTTCATAGCCTTGTTGTTGTTCCAATGTCTGTCCGTAACGCATTAATATTTTGTGTCTTCCATATCGAAAAGCATTTTTCAACTTCCATGTTTGTCTGTCTTCCGGCGGACGAATTTCCACATAGTTCAGCAGTTTGGAAATGGTTTTCATGTCCATGCCTTCTATCATTTTCAACTCGTAGATACTGTACATTTGTCCGTAGGTTCGCAGATATTTTTGTAAATGAAAAATCTGATAATCCGTCAATCCGAACACATTCATAAGCTGCTCGAAATCAGGTTGATTAATATTTATTTTATGTTGAAGAAAATACGAAAAATCTTCCACCAACTCGGTGTAATCCGAGGCTTCTTCCGCTTGTTCTGCCATTTCTTCTATATGGCTTTCCAACTCGTCCGAAATAAAAATATCTTCTCTTGCGGCAGAAATGCTGTCGGTTTGCCCATATATGCAGACCAACGGCAATGAAAACAAAAACAATATACATAGTTTCTTCATAATTTTTTATTGTTTACTGTTTTGTCTGCCATTTTTTGAACACATATATCAATGTTAATTGAGGACTGTAACCCAAATACGGATCGAATGAAGAGGCAAAATCAAAAACCAGGTCTTTGTATGCCGTTCCAACGCCTGCATGAAACGAAAAATCGGGAAATTGCAACCCGCCGCGAACAATCAGATAATCGGAAAAACGATATTCCAACCCTGTGCGACATTGTATTTTGGCGTCCAAATTTTTGACCACGTCCATGCCGACAATACATTTTTCCTTAAATTTATATGCAAATCCCAAACTCAAAATGGTGGGAATATATTCCGTTATGCTGTTGTAGGTAATCATTTTCAATCGCGCCGGGTTGTAAGCATGAAAACCGAGAGCAAAGCGTTTTGTGATCTGTCCGTACATGCCCATCTCGAACGTAAATCCGCTTTGTTTTCCGTAAATATCGCCAAAATAATCCAACAGATAATCGAACTGCAAACCAAAAGAAAACACTTTGGCAAACGATTTGGCATAGCTGAAACCGTATTTCAGTTTTCCGTAATTTTCTCCTCCGTAATGTTTCAAAACCGTACCGAAAACATCACTTTTGTTTTTCAAAGGGAAGATAAAGCCCACTGCGGCAGAAGAAGTTTCTTTGAGCAAATAACGATTGTCGTACGACAAGCTCACCGCCATTTCGCCATAAAAAGGAAGCATCGCCTGATTGTTGTCTGCCGACCAAAAATCGGGAATGGCGGTAACAACATTGCCCATGCCACTGCCCCTTGCGCCGATATTTTCTGTTTGAGCAATTGACGAGACAGCGGAAAACAACACTGTCAAAAATAATATTCCTCGTTTTTTCATAACAATATTAGTTTTTT
>JAIRTU010000210.1 GCA_031254735.1 Bacteroidales bacterium
TTTGGAAGATGTTCTGCTTTGGAAGTAATCCAGAAAATCGGCAGTAACGGTGTTGATGTTTTCTTTTTCCAGATTGGGCGTCGAGCCGATTTTTGAAAAGCGTTGTGCGATATTTTCCAGTCGTTGAATATCTTTATTAATTTCTTTAACAATATCGGGATTGACCTGTTCCGCCTCCAAAATCGCAGTCCAAGCCATGAGCGAAGACAGTGGCGTACCCAGTTGGTGAGCCGTTTCTTTCGACATGCCCACCCACACTTGGTTTTGCTCGGAACGGCGGGCGAAACTAAAAAGCATGTAACCTATCAAGATGTATATGGCGACAAGCGACAGTTGAATAAGGGGAAAATAGCGTAACGTTAGCAATATCGAGGATTCTTCGTAAAAAACATACGCATAGTTGTTTTCTCCAAAAGAGATTTTAACGGGTTCGTTTTGGGAACGCATCACCTCGATACGATAGGCAAAATAGTCGGGGGCTTGTATGCGGGAAGAATCGACATTGCTGTACAGCAGTATTTTCTGTTGCGAATAGTCGGTTACGATGACCGGCAGCGAGGGGGCGTTATCGGTAATTTCAGAGAAGAAGTTCTGTATAATATCCTGAAACACTTCTCGCAGTTGCGTATAGATAATCGATTCTTTATAATATAAATACACGCACCTGCCGGCGTCGTAATTGACAGGGATAGCGGTGTATCCTTCGTCTCGAATGACGGCGTACAGTTTTTGAGGTGTATTTATTTTTTCTCGATAGTCGTCGGGCAGATTTCGTATTTCCGTAACATTGTCGTTTTCGTCCACCACAATACACGGAATGGTTTCATTATCAACAATAAAATCCAAATAGAAAGAAATATCTTCATCGCTGTCGGCGGTGATCAATTTTGTCATTGCCTTGGCGATATTATTGGCGTGCATTTCTTCTTCTTTGGCAATTTTGCTGAAAAAATCGTTGGTAAAGGCGACCATTTCCGATTTTCGGCGAATAGCATCTGCCCAGATAGCGATTCTTTTGCGTTCGTCTGCCGCAATTTTGTCCATCAGCGAGTTGGAATACCATATCATAAACGGAAAAGTAAGCATTGCAATGCCGATTAATGCCAATTTCCACCTTCGTTTTCTGTAATAGAGGTTCATTTTGCTTTTTCTTTCAACAATATTCCATTAAAAATACAACATCTCACATTACAAACGCTAAAAAACAAAAACATATATAATCCCCGAAAGAATTTTTTTTGTAGTGGTAAGTTGTTAGTGGTAAGTGGTTAGTGGCGCGTTAACGAAGCGAAAAAGTGTAACTTACCACTAACAACTAACCACTATTTCAGTCTTTCGTCGCCGTATTGGATCAATTGTCCCAGCAGCAGGATAAGGTCGGTAAACAGCAGTTCGCCATGTACGTTGTGTTCTATCGCAATGATGGCGTCGTTGATGACTTCCATTATTTTTCCGCCGTTGCGAATGTTGACATACGGAGAAAAACTTTCCAGCCATTTGCTTTCTTCGGGATTGGATTTCACCAAAGACGAAGCCCCGCCATTGAGCAGCATACATTTTCTCACCAACGTAAGAGCATAACGCAAAAACGCTTTTTGCCGTTCTCTGCCCAGATTTTTCAAATCTTTTACCAAAGCAACCGTTTCGGGAAAGACCGCCTGCTTGGGTCTGTTGGTAAAATAACAAACACGATAAGCGGCACGCATCATCGCAACAAAACGTCCGTAATTTTCTTTTTCCAACAATTCTCGTTTGTCGGCGTGAAAGGCGTCCATCAGATTGTTGTCGGTAACGGCAGCTATTTCAAGCGCCTGTTCGGCAGTGTAACCCATTTTTTCGCAGACAAGTTGAACAAAGTCGTTGGTGGAATATTTATTTATTTTCACCAATTGCAAACGCGAAAGAATAGTGGGCAAGAGTTGATTGTAGTTCTCGCTGACAAGGATAAAGAGGGTTTTTCCGTCGGGTTCTTCCAAACTTTTCAGCAGTTTTTGCCCCATGCCCTGATAGATTTTTTCGGGCAGCCAAATAATAAAAACCTTATATTCCGCCTCGTAAGGCTTCATGGTTTGCTTTTCGAGAATGTCGGCAATGTCATTTTTATTAATAGAAATCTGTTTATTTTCAACATTCAATTTCAACACCCAATCGTCCAACGAAAACAAAGCGTTTGTCTCTTTAACAATCTCTCGCCATTGTGCATAAAAAGCAGACGATTGATTATCTTTTTTCACTTGGGCATTTATTGCGTTGGGAAAGAAAAAATACAAATCGGGGTGCGCCAGATTTTGATATTTCACACACGAAGGACAAACGCCGCAAGAATCGGAGTGTTTTTCGCCGGTGCAATTTAAATATTGAGCATACGCCAATGCCAAGCCCAGAGCGTGTGTGCCGGGCTGTCCCAAAAACAGTTGAGCATGACTTACCCGCTGATTTTTCACCGTATTAATCAGCATATCTTTCAGTGGCTGTTGAACAAAAACTTCGGAAAAGAGCATTTGAATTATTTAAAACGTGAAATCAATTCTTTAACTATCAAGCGGAGTTTGGGTTCGGCTTCCGCAGCCGCTTTCAGCACTTCTTCGTGAGAAACTTTTTTCACTTCACCCGCAATTCCCAAATCGGTAATCACCGAAAAAGCAACGCAACGCATCTTGGAATGTGCCGCCACCATCGCCTCCGGCACGGTGGACATGCCCACGCAATCGCCACCCATAATCCGAAACATTCTGTATTCGGCGGGCGTTTCAAAGGCGGGTCCCGAAACTCCCACATAAACCCCTTTGTGATAGTTGATATTATTTTCTTTGGCAATCTCTTCGGCAAGGCGAATGCAGTCTTTCGAGTAGGTCTCGCTCATATCGGGGAAGCGTTCGCCCAAACTTTTTTCATTTTTTCCCCGCAGGGGATTTTCCGGAAACATATTAATATGGTCGGTGATGAAGACGATGTCGCCCACTTTGTAGGTCGGATTCATGCCGCCGCAGGCGTTGGAAAGTATCAGGGTTTCCACGCCCAGAGCTTTCATCACCCGTATCGGAAACGTTACTTCCTGCATGGAGTAGCCCTCATAGTAATGAAAACGTCCTTGCATGGCAATCACTTCCACGTTGTTAAGCGTTCCAAAAAGCAATTTCCCCACATGTCCTTCCACCGTAGAGACAGGAAAATTAGGAATATCTTTATAAGCAAAAGCATGCGAGATGCGTATATCTTTTGCCGTCGCATTCAGTCCCGACCCCAGCACTACGGCTGTTTTGGCGGTTGTCTGAATATGAGTGTTCAGATAATCAACGGTCTGTTTTATTTTTGTCAACATAATTTTGTATTTGTCTGTCAAATTTTTCTTGATATTTCGGGTGGAATTTTACCTCTATCGGCAGATAGAAAATCGGAACAGTTTCAATGTCCTCTTTAAATTCACTTTCTATCAAACGCATGGCGTCTTTTTCTGTTGTGATGACTGCGCATTTTTTTGTCAGCGCTCGCCCGACATACGCTTTCATTTTCTGAATATCACGACTTGTAAAGCGGTAATGGTCGGGATATACGAGCTTTTGCACTTCGGAATAATGTTGATTGATGTATTCCAAAAACGGATACGGATTGGCAATGCCGCACAATGCCACCGCACTGCGAACGTCGCCAATGGGCAATTGCTCTGCTTTTTGGGTCAAGGGTATCAATTTTTCAAATTCGATGTACGAAAAATAAATTTCCTGATGATCGCGTGGAGAGATTTTCTCCAAAATCAACTTTTCTTCTATGGTAGGCACTACTTTCGGCGATTTGGTAACAATGATTATATCGGCATCTTTCGCTGCCGAACGCCCTTCCCGCAACCGCCCCACAGGAACGGTGTGGTCGGACATATAACTGTTGTAATAATCGGTCAACAAAATAGACAATCCCTGTTTCAGGGGCATGTATTGATACGCATCGTCCAAAAGAACAACATCGGTTTGAGGATATTCTTCCATTAGTCTGTCCAAACCGCGCAGCCTGTTTTTGCACACAGCCACAGGAGTGTCGGGGTATTTTTTGTGTATCAACAAAGGCTCATCTCCCACATCTTTACTCGACGAATGCACATCGGCAAAAAGAAAACCTTTTGTCTTTCTGCCGTATCCGCGACTCAAAACCGCCG
>JAIRTU010000259.1 GCA_031254735.1 Bacteroidales bacterium
CGAATTTCTTCCACCGAACGAGAAGTGAGCAGCTGTATTCTCAACGGTTTAAAATTTTCTAATTCTTTGAAATAATGTTTGTAATGTTTCCGCATTGTCAATAGTCCGTAATGTTCTCCTTTTTGTTCGATGCTCATTTCAAAATGCTTTTTACACACGTCCAAACGCTCTTTTATCGGAGGAGGCTCTATTTTTCTTCCCTGTTCAAACAGGGCTTTGCAGGCAGCAAAAATCCATGGATTTCCAATAGCTCCGCGTCCTATCATAATTCCGTCCACCTTGTATTTTTGTTTGGCATCCCATGCTTGTTCCGCCGAAAGAATATCGCCGTTTCCGATAACGGGAATGGTGATACGCGGATTTTCTTTCACTTTGCCTGTCAAAGTCCAATCGGCTTCGCCGCGATACATCATCGAGCGGGTTCTTCCATGAATGCTGATCGCCTGTATGCCAACGTCCTGCAATTGTTCGGCAATAGAAACTATCGGTTTATCGCTTTCGTCCCAACCCAAACGTGTTTTTACCGTTACAGGAATTTTCACCGCTTTCACCACTTCTTTTGTTATCTCTATCATCAAGGGGATATGTCGAAAAATGCCCGATCCTGCTCCTTTTCCTGCCACTCTTTTCACCGGACAACCCCAATTAATATCTATAAAATCAGGTTGATACGTTTCTGCTATCTGTGCGGCTTCAACCATGGAGTTTACCTTATTTCCATAAATCTGAATGCCAAAAGGACGTTCTTTTTCATCAAATCGCAATTTCTTTTGCGTCTGTTTTGCATCTCGAATCAACGCTTCGGAAGAGGCAAATTCACTCACTACCACATCTGCACCAAACTGTTTGCATATCCACCGAAAAGAAGTATCGGTAACATCTTCCATAGGCGCCAGAAAAAAAGGGGTATTTTCAAACTGCAAGTTTCCAATCTTTACCATATTGTTTATCCTATTCGGTAATATCCTTTTTTCTGATTTTGTATGTAGGATAAATATTGTTTGAGGATCATATTTTCCTGTTTTGACAAATTGGCGTCGTCGTTCAAGATTGCATTTGCCATATCGCGACTTGCGGCAATAATCTTTTCGTCTTTGATGATATTTATCAATTTAAAATCTATCATTCCGCTTTGTCGCGTTCCGGTGAGGTCGCCGGGACCTCTCAGTTTGAGATCGTAATTGGCAATTTCGAAGCCGTCATTGGTTTCTACCATCGCCTGAATACGTTTGCGGGAATCGTTGCTGAGTTTGACGTCGGAAAGCAAAAGACAATACGACTGATCGTTGCCACGCCCCACACGCCCCCGAAGCTGGTGCAATTGCGACAACCCGAAACGTTCTACGTTTTCTATCACCATTACGCCGGCATTGGGAACATCTATCCCGACTTCGATAACCGTAGTTGCCAACATGATATGCGTTTCTTTGTTGATAAACTTCTGCATTTCGAAGTCTTTTTCTTCCGCACTCAATTTTCCGTGAACACAACTGATTTTATATTGAGGTTCGGGAAAATCTATCTTGAAATTTTCGTACCCTTCCACCAAATTGCTAAGCTCTAAGGCTTCCGATTCTTTTATCAGCGGAAAAACAACATAAATCTGTCGCCCTTTGGCAATTTCATCTTTTAAAAACCGAATAATTTTATCCCTGTCTCTTTGATAAAAATGCCGCGTAACAATAGGCTTGCGACCTTTGGGCAGCTCGTCAATCACCGAAAGGTCTAAATCGCCGTAGACCGTCATTGCCAGCGTGCGAGGAATGGGCGTTGCCGTCATCACCAGCACATGCGGAGGCGAAAGGCTTTTTTTCCACAACTTAGCCCGCTGTTCCACGCCAAAACGGTGCTGTTCATCTATAATCACCAAGCCCAATTTGTCGAACAAAACCGTATCTTCCGCCAAAGCATGCGTTCCGATAAGAATGTTCACTTTCCCGGTTTCTATGTCGGGAAGCAGCTGTTTCCGCACCGATGCCTTTGTCGAACCGGTCAGCAACTCCACGCGGATATTCATCTTCTCCAACATCTTGCCGATACTTGCAACATGCTGATTTGCCAATATTTCGGTTGGCGCCATTAAACAGCATTGAAAACCGTTGTCGATAGCAATCAACATCAACAAAAGAGCGGTAATGGTTTTTCCGCTGCCCACATCGCCTTGAAGCAGGCGATTCATCTGCTGCCCCGAAATAAAATCGGAGCGTATCTCTTTAATCACTCTTTTTTGAGCATCGGTGAGCGGAAAAGGAAGATGATGAGCATAAAACTCATGAAACAGTTTCCCCACTTTGGGCATCAAATAACCTTTGTTGTTTTTCTTTGTGTGGATATGCGACTGCAACATGGATAATTGCAGAAAAAACATCTCTTCAAATTTAAGTCTGTCGGTGGCTTGTTGCAGCAGTTGCGGATTTTGCGGGAAATGAATATTGACAAACGCCGTCTGCCTGTTGATCAAATTCCATTTCTTCAAAATATATTCAGGAAGATTTTCGGCAATTTTATCTTTATTGTCCATCAACAATTGATAGGTCAATTTACTGATATTCTTGCTGTCCAATCCGTTTTTCTTCATTTTTTCGGTGGTGTTGTACAAGGGCTGAAACAGAATGCTTTCTTTTTTGCTGTCTTCTTCTTCGGTACGCATTTCGGGGTGCGTGATGTTTATGGTGTTGTTGAAAAGCGTCGGCTTTCCGAAAATAATATAAGGGACATTCTTTTTGAGCCACTCTCCAATATTTTTCAGATTGTTAAACCAGACAAGCTGTATGCTTCCCGTATCGTCGTGCAAATGAGCAATCAACCGCTTTCCTCTGTTTGCCCCGACAATCTGCATATTTGTAATACACCCCTTGAACTGCACATAGGTATTGAGGAAGTTTCCTGCCTGCGATATTTTATAAAACTCCGACTTGTTGATATACCGATAGGGATAATATTGCAACAAATCAGAGAAAGTAAATACCTCTATTTCTTTCTTCAAGACCTCTGCACGCTTAGGTCCCACACCTTTAAGGTATTCAACAGGAGTATCGAAATTTGTCCACATATTATTTGTTTTTACAAAGATAAAACTTTTTACGGAAAGTCGAGGCGAGAATACCGGTTAATTGTCAATTGTGCATAGACGACCCAACAAAGCACAATCCCGGTTCAGACAAATGATTGCCTCGCCGCAATGACATTCTTTCGTTTCGCCATTCGTAATTTTTTTATATCTTTGCAGCCCGATTGTAATAATATATTTTCATTAGACAAAATTAGTTAATAAAAAATCAACGAAAAAAAAAATAGATGCTTTCAACGGAATATTCTCTTTGGTTTTTGCCCTTGTGTATTTTGCTTGGATTGGGCTGTGCCTCAATCTTATACATAAAAGCCGATAAGCCGGAATTGCCTTTATGGGTAAAACGTTTCTCGTTTGTTACACGCACTCTTGCGGTTGCTCTCATTGCTTTTTTGCTGTTAAATCCTTTGATCAAAAGGGTAAC
>JAIRTU010000271.1 GCA_031254735.1 Bacteroidales bacterium
TCGGCGGGCAAAGCAAACGGTTCCACATCTTCGTTGTTCGGTTTTGCGAGCAGGGCAATAATTTCTTCCTGCAAAATTTTATGCAATTCGTCTGTTCCCAGATATTTATCTTTTGCCACACGCGCATTAATCCGTTCGATGATTTTCAATGTGGTTTCCACACCCACGTCCGACGTAACCAAAGCCTCTTCCAAAGCGTCCAATACATCATCGTCCACCGTATTTTTCCCTATGATTGTCCGCGACAATCTGGCAAAGAAATTTTCTTTGGTTTTTTCCAAGCCTCTATTAAGGTCTTCTTTTTTTTCTTTATTAAAAAAGGATAATAAACCCATAAATATTATATTAATCGATTATTAAAACACTAAGAAACATTCCGTAACGATTGTTTCATCAGCTGCAAAGATAGTACTTTTCTGCCAATCAATGCAAATAAATGTGATTTTGCCCTTCTAAAATCCCTAAACGGAAAATAGATGTCCTTTCGCAACGTCAACAAGGCAGGAGATTTACGGCATCGTCCTGCTTTTTAACCTGATTTCGTTGTCCGTAGCCTGCAACCGCCCAAGCACTACCTCTACATATAAAGGTAGAGTGGTGGTGTGGTCGCCGCCGGATTGCACGAAAGATGCTACCTTGCAGCCTTTGCGACGCATGGCGTTGTAGATGTTCTCCGAGTTGATCGGGTATACCCAACTGTCGGCGTCGCCCCAGACAAAAATCAGGCTGTCTTTCGGGACAAAATCTACCAGAGAATTTTTTCGTGAGATACGGATAAATTCATCGTCTGTTTCGTTCAATACGCCGGAGACAAAGTCGGGGTGAAACAGCTCTGTCGCCACATTATGAATCGGCAAATTGGCGGTTTCGATACTATAATAGGCAAGGTTGTAGCCAATGGATTGCAGTAAGGCGTGGTCTGTTTCCGAAAAAATATCCGCGTAGGCTTTCGAGTACCGAAAGTCCTTTTTATACATTTCCAACACCCACAGGTAGCTCGACAACATGCGCAAATCCAAAGGTTGCGGATTGACTATCACTTCTTTGGAAAACGCTTCCAAGTCGTAAGCACCGCCGCCGGCAACGTTTTTGCACACCTGTAATCCTTCCGACGGATTGTTGTCAATAGTCTTGTGCAGAGCTACGGCAGCGTAACCTCCTTCGGAGTAGCCGGTGATGAAAATCTGGTTGTTGAAAGGCAGGGCAATCGAGTCTGCCGCATATTCTTTGAAGGCGCGGATAAAGTCCAGCCCCACTTGCCCCAGCGATTCTCCGTGCATGTATGGGTGCGTAACAGATTGACTTTCACCGTAGCCGATATAGTCGGGCAGCAGCAGGGCGCAATTGAACGCCGAGACTATCGTCATGCCCAGAAAAACGTCCATCAACGCCGGCAAAGGGTTTTTGATGTCCTTTGACGGTGCGCTGTTGCGGTCGCCATACGAGGCGTGATTGAGTACTACAAGCGGAAAATGAGGGTTGTAATTTTCGGGTATCAGCAACGCCCCCGAAGCGTTTATTTTGTTTCCTTTCGGGTATTCGGTGGTGTATACTACGCTAAACGACCGCACATCACTTTGCATGAGCGGTGCATACTGTCCGTAACCCTGACTGCCGAGAGCGAACTTCAACAGTTCTTTATTCATGGTGTTGCCGACTTCTGTCCGCACAAGATAATTGTCCGGCACAAGGTTATCGTCTTGTGCAGGCTGTGGTTCTTTCACTTCTTTGGTACATGCCACCAACAGCAGCAGAATGGGGATAAATAACTTTTTCATTTCCTTTTACTTTTTAATTTCTGATTAATTTATACGTTTACTTTGTTTAAAGTTCCTAATGCCTGTTGCCTCCCTTGACTGAAATATTTTACTGTTTTCTATTTCACCTCCACCGGAAGACGGGCAAAAGTAACATTTTTTTAAATACGGTTAACCCATTTTTTTAGAAAACATTAATTTTTCTTTCTGCCCGAGCTGTGATTTTTGTCTGAACTGGGATTTGTGGGATTAGTGGGATTGTGTTCTGTCGTTTCTTCGCAGCGTTATTATTCACTGATCGAATAATTTTTTTTTGTAATGCCTCCTGTCGTAAGAAAAAAAATTGTACTTTTGCAATCTCTCAGAGAGAGACCTGCGGAAGTAGCTCAGTTGGTAGAGCACGACCTTGCCAAGGTCGGGGTCGCGAGTTCGAGTCTCGTTTTCCGCTCAGAATACTATAAATGAATGCCTTGGTGGTGGAATTGGTAGACACGCGGGACTTAAAATCCCGTGACCATTGCGGTCGTGCGGGTTCAAGTCCCGCCCGAGGTACAACATTGCGGAAGTAGCTCAGTTGGTAGAGCACGACCTTGCCAAGGTCGGGGTCGCGAGTTCGAGTCTCGTTTTCCGCTCTAAAAAAGGGTCGAGCAGACTCTTTTTTGTTTACTAATATAATGTATGATGATTGTTTTCCCTTCCTGTAAAATAAATATAGGCTTGCATATCCTCGACAAGCGGACAGACGGATTTCATAACATAGAAACCATTTTTTATCCGATAAACCAACTTTCAGATGTGCTGGAAATAACTCCCAATTCAACAAAAAAATCTTTCACGCAAAAAGGAATTTTAATTGAACATCAACAGGAAAACCTTGTTGAAAAGGCTTGTCGGCTGTTGGAAAAGCATTACGATATTCCTCCGACAGATATATTTCTCTACAAAAAAATCCCTGTCGGATCGGGTTTGGGCGGCGGTTCTTCCGATGCGGCATATACGCTGAAACTGTTGAATACGCTTTTTAAACTTGAATTGAATACCACTCAACTGGAACAGTATGCCGCACAATTGGGCAGCGACTGTCCTTTTTTTATCGATAATATTCCTGCTTTGGGAACAGGCAAAGGTGAGCAACTTTCGCCCTGTCGTCTTCCGCAATTGTCCGAGAAATATATTGTGATTGTCAAACCCGATATTCAGATTTCTACGGCAGAAGCCTATCGACATTGCACGCCTGTTCAACGGAACGTTTCATTGCGGGAGACAGTAAAAAATCCTTTGCCGTTATGGAAAGATTTGTTGGAAAACGATTTTGAAAAAACGCTGTTTCCCTGTTATCCGAAGTTGAAAAAACTAAAAGAATATTTGTATGACCAAGGAGCGATATATGCGTCTCTGTCGGGAAGCGGTGCGGCACTGTTTGGCATATTTGCCGACAAACCACATTTACAAAACATTGAAAAAGGCTGTTTTCTCTTTCAAGGAAAACTATAAACAGACATTGTATTAAGAAAAACGTTCCGAAAAATCGGCAGCAGCCGGACAAAATCCTATAAACATTCTTCTGTTCAAAACTAAAAGATATTTTGGTTTGTTATCTCTTAAATTTTTTCTTCCTTTGCAGGTAATGAAAAAACACATCATAAAAATTGTATCTATCGCAATTGTCCCTGTTTTGTTTTGGGGCGGAACATTTGTCGGCAAGAAAGAAGTCGTTTTTGACCATACAAAGCCGTCATGGGCAGATTCTGTCTTGCAGACGCTGACCTTGGAAGAGAAAATTGCTCAACTGATTTCCATACGGGCGCATTCCAATAAAAATCAATCGTACAATCAAGAGATTGTAAAGCAGGTAGAAAAATACCAAGTTGGCGGGGTGTGCTTCTTTCAGGGTGGTCCTGCCCGTCAAGCGATACTGACCAATCGAATGCAGGAAGTGAGTAAAATCCCTTTGATGGTTTCCATCGACGGTGAATGGGGTTTGGCAATGCGGCTGGACAGCGTGAATCTGTATCCGCGTCAGATGGCGTTGGGTGCAAGTCGGGATTTGAATGGAATTTACCGCATGGGAAATATTATCGCCGAGCAATGCAAGCGTACAGGCGTGCATGTGAACTTTGCCCCCTGTGTCGATGTGAATACAAGTCCCGACAATCCGGTTATCGGCAGCCGTTCGTTCGGGTCTTCGCCGCAATGGGTGGCTCGCTGTGGAATTGCTTACGGAAAAGGCATGCAAGACCACGGCGTAATGGCTTGTGCCAAACATTTCCCCGGACATGGCGACACCAAAGACGATTCGCATTATGCTCTCCCTGTCATTACGCACGATACAGAGCATTTGCAGCAGATAGAATTGTACCCTTTTCGAGAGTTGATACAATCGGGCGTTGATGCAATTATGATCAGTCATCTCAATATTCCGTCTTTGGACAGTGCCGAGACGTCGATCGCGACCGCTTCGTACCAAATTACAACGGAATTGTTGCAAAACAAAATGAAATTCAACGGTTTGATTTTTACCGATGGATTGGAGATGAAAGGAATTGCAAATTATTACCAAACAGGCGATTTGGAAGTGCAGGTGTTGAAAGCCGGTTGTGATGTGCTGCTTCTCCCCGGCAATTTGGATATTGTCATTCCCGCTATTTTAGAGGCAATCAAACAGGGGGTGCTGTCGGAAAGCGAGATTGACAAAAAATGTTTGAAAGTGTTGAAGATGAAAGAAAAATATGTTCTTCCGCAAGCCAAACCTGTTTCTGTCGAAAACATTGTCGATGATCTTAATTCGCCGCAGGCAGCAGCAATCTACAAACAACTGACAGAGCATTCCATAACGGTTTTGCAGAACAAAAATCATATCCTTCCTTTTAAAGAAGAACAGACAAAGAAAATTGTGCATCTTCGTGCCGACAAAGGGAACTCGAATGTGCTTCAAAAGACGTTAGCCGATTATATGGATATTGTCAGTTACCGGGAGAAAAACGATTTTAAAGAAAACACCGCATCCGCGTTTGCCAAAGTGAAAGACGCCGATTATGTGATTGTCAGCCTGCACAACACCTCTCAATATGCTCGCAACAATTACGCTCTGCAACCAAAAACCATTTGGTTTTTAGACAGTCTTACCAAAGAAAAAGAGGTTATCTTGGTGATTATGAACAATCCGTACTGTCTGGAATTTATTCCTTTCTCCGAGCGTTTTGCGGCTATTGTGCTTGCCTATCATTCGGTTGACCTTGCGGAAGAAGCTGTGGGGAAAGTGCTTTGCGGAGCGATTCCCGCACAGGGAAAACTGCCCATTGCATTGACCCGTTACGCCGTCGGGACAGGTGTTGAATGGAAAGCGACAAAAGATTTGCAGGAAGAAGAAACAAATGTATATCTGAAAAAGATAGATGAGATTGCTCAAAACGGCATAAGACAAAAAGCGTATCCGGGTTGCAGGGTTTTGCTGTATCACAAAGATAAAATTGTCTACAACAAAGCTTTTGGGACGTTTGGCTATACCGACGCCACGCCTGTTTTGCAAAATACGGTTTACGATATTGCTTCAATCACCAAAATTGCCGCCACTACGCTTGCGGTGATGAAACTGTATGATGAGGGCAAAATAGAGGTGAAAAACAAGCTCTCCGATTATCTTCCTTATCTGAAAAATACAAACAAACAATCGATCACTGTCGCCGAAATAATGACCCACACTGCCGGTCTTCAAGCATGGATTCCTTTTTATACCCAAACATTATTGCCAAACAACACATTAAATCCCACTGTTTTCAACAATCATCTTTCCGATGAATTTCCTGTTCAGGTGTGTGAAAATCTGTATATAAAAAAGAATTACAAAGACACGATCGTGCGTCAGATAATCGAAAGTAAGTTGCGACCCAATAAACATTATCTGTACAGCGATTTGGGCTTTTATCTGCTTGCCGACTTGGTGAAGACCGTTTCGGGGAAGACTTTGGATAAATATGTGGAAGAGGCTTTTTATGCTCGCATGGGCTTGTCGCACATACTGTTCAATCCTTTAACGCAATTCGAGTTGAAAGATATTCCTCCTTCGGAAAACGATGTGGCGTTTCGCAAACAGCTCATTCAAGGGTTTGTGCATGATCAGGGTGCGGCGATGTTGGGAGGCGTTTCGGGGCATGCGGGATTGTTTGCTTCGGCAGATGATTTGCTTGCGGTTTTAAAAATGCTGTTGCACAAAGGCGTCTACAACGGCGAACGCTACCTTTCTAAAAAGACAATCGATTATTTCACATCGTATTATTATCATCAGGGGAATTGCCGTCGAGGATTGGGTTTCGACAAGCCCGCACGAGACAACAGCCCAAGTCCTTGCAGCAAGTTTGCCTCGGAACAAAGCTACGGACACAGCGGATTTACGGGAACGTTCGTCTGGGTTGATCCGAAATACGATTTGGTGTACATTTTCCTTTCCAACCGCATACACCCCCTTGCGGAAAACAGAAAGATCACCCAACTGAATATCCGAACAGAAATTCAAGATATGTTTTATCAATATATCAAAGAAAAATAATCGCTTACGCTGCGTAACGCTGTTTGTTTTTGCAGGATTATTGAAAAATCCCCAATCCGTGCAAGAAAGCCAAAAGGATAGCCAGCGGTGCAAGAAAACGAATGATAAACAGAAATACAGGGAACAACTTCATTTTGAGCGTTCCATGATTGGAAAGTTCGTCTTGGGTGTATTTCTTATTGTAAAACCACCCCAGAAACACAACAATGAAAAACGCACCCAGCGGCAGCAAGATGTTGGTCGCCAAGAAATCGCAACCGTCGAAAAGCGTTTTGCCGAAAACAGTAAAGCCTTTCAACGACCCGAACGACAGGGTAGTAAACACACCCAAACCAACCGTCAACGCCGTTGCAAGTGCGGTTGCGGTGAGGCGTTTCAGGCGAAATTCTTCCGTTAGATAAGCTACAATTACTTCCAACAGCGAAATGGCGGAAGTCAATGCCGCAATTGCCAAAAGAATGAAAAACAACAACGCAAAGAATGTCCCGCCCATCATCTGTTGAAATACTTTCGGCAGAACAATAAACACCAATCCCGGACCTTGTTCGGGACTTATTCCGAAAGAAAACACGGCAGGAAAGATAGCTATTCCGGCAAGTATCGCAATCGACATGTCGGCGAGAGAGACAGAAAACGCCATTTTGGTAAGATTGTTATCTTTCTTGATGTACGAACCGTAGGTGATAAGACACCCCATGCCAATGCTAAGCGAAAACGCCGCCTGACCCAACGCACTAAGGATAACAGTAGAGTTTATCTTGGAAAAATCGGGCTTGAACAGAAACTTTAACCCTTCCGCAGAGTTGGGCAGCGATATTGCTTTGACAGACAGAATTACCAATATCAAAAACAAGGTGGGCATCAGTATTTTGGAATATTTTTCAATTCCTTTTTGCACGCCACAATAAATAATCAAAGCGGTTAGTATCATAAAAATTATCTGCCACAAAACAGGCAAAAAAGAACCGGTATGAAACACTTGAAATACCTCCTCCGGCGAGCCGGCAGGTGGAACAAAGATGTTTTTTACCGAAAGAAAAATATATTCCAGCGTCCAGCCCGCAATGGTGCTGTAAAACGCCAGAATGATAAAAGAGGCAAAAATCCCCATCAAACCGACAAAATACCAAGGTTTTCCCGGCGCTAACTTCTTGAAAGAGCCGTATGAATTGCTTTGTCCTCGCCGCCCAATGATAAACTCCGAAATCACCACCGGGATACCAATGATAAGCACAAAGGCGAAGTAAACAACCAAAAAAGCGCCGCCGCCATTTTCGCCCGCCATGTAGGGGAAACGCCAGATATTACCCAATCCCACCGCCGAACCTACTACCGCCGCAAAAACACCAAATTTACTGCCAAAACTGTCTCGTGTATTCTGTTGATTCATCTTTTATAAACGTTTTTACTTAGTTAAACGTTTTATTCTCTTTTTGGTTCGCAAAGGCAGAACAAAAATAGTGATTAGT
>JAIRTU010000151.1 GCA_031254735.1 Bacteroidales bacterium
TTGACGGAAACATCAAAGCCTCTGTGGGAACATATATCTTCCTGATAGAATACTACACCCTCAACGGCGAAGTAAAACGCATAAAAAAAGCCTTCACCCTCGCAATCAAATATTGAGAAGCAACGAATAGTGGTTAGTGGTAAGTGATAAGTGGTTAGTGGCGCTCTGTTGTTTCGTTTGTTCGGATTAAACCTTTGAGGTTTGGCAAACCTCAAAGGTTTGAACTTAATCCCAAAAATCATATAAATCACACAAATCACAGTTCAGACAAAAGAGGAAATTACACAACTATAACAAGCCGGAAGTCCCCTTCAGGGGATTTAGGGGCAGATTAGGGGCAAAAACAAAAATCACCGTTCAGATAATAAAAAGAGTTTTTTTTCTGCACAAGGTGACGTTGCACCGTTGCACAAGGCGTCTGACTCCCTAAGTATAGGGAGGCTTACTCCCTAAGTATAGGGTAGCTTACTTGCTCCGTAGAAAGGCTTCTGCTTGTTGAACAGGAAAATAATGTTGAAGAGAAATTTAAGGGAAAACCATGCGAGAACGCCTTACCGATTTGTTTTCGCTTGCAAATTAATAAAAGTAAACAACATCAGCGTGAACGCCCACAACGAAGAACCACCGTAGCTGATCAGCGGCAATGGAATGCCTATCACAGGCATTAAACCTATTGTCATTCCGATGTTGATGGTTACGTGAGCAAAAAATATGGACGCAATACTGTATCCATACGCCCGCAAAAAGGTGTCGCTACTCTTTTCTGACAGGTAAATAATTCGCCAGATGAGCAAACCATACAGAAATATCACCAACGCACTGCCTATAAAACCGTGTTCCTCGCCTATGGTGCAAAAGATAAAATCGGTAGACTGTTCGGGAACAAAGTTCAGCTTGGTTTGTGTTCCCTCGCCAAAGCCTTTCCCATACAGCCCCCCCGACCCTATGGCTATCTTGGCTTGGTTGACATTATAACCAATGCCTCGCGGGTCGTCAATCCTGCCAAACAGCAATTCTATTCGTTGACGTTGATGTTCTTTTAGCACCCTGTGATAAAAAGTATCCACCGAAAAAACAAATAACACCACCGCAACATACCCAATAAACAATGGAATGATGTATTTCCTTTTTATTATATAAAAATAAATAAGCATACCTACAAACACCGCCGAAGCACCTATAAGCACCGCCCAATGCGAAAAATATATCAACAACGCAAACAGCAAAATGGACAAAAACCCAATGATCAACACCCACGGCGTTAGTCCTTCCCTGAAAAGGGTAAACACCAAAAAGCAAAACGATAACGCCGTTCCGGTGTCGTTTTGCAATAATATCAACACCACAGGGATAAGAATAATAATTCCTGCCCCTTGAATGTTTTTCCATTTAGTAAGGTTGCACTTGTACGACGAAAGATAACGCGCAAGACACAGGCACGTGCCGTATTTGGCAAATTCGGCAGGCTGTATGCCAAACCCACCTATGCCCAACCACGATTTTGCCCCCGACCGTTCCACGCCTATAAACAAGACCAATATCATCAACAGGTTGAAAAAAATATAGATATACGCCGAATAACTATAATAAAATCGATGACTGATAATGTAAACAAACAACCCTATCACCCAAAGCGATGCTATCCAGATAAGTTGCATGCCGTAGTTGGAGTTCATGGTGAAACTGCCCGGTTGATATTGTGTAAAAAAGATACTTACCCAGCCAATAGCGGTAAGCAACAAAAACGTTAGTATCAATATCCAGTCGGGTTTATTTCTCATATCTTACCAATAAGTGATTGTTCCTTCCATAATTTGTTCCTGCAAATCTTTCCTGACAACGGTGTCTTTGAGGTAATATTCCATCATCAGGCTTGCAATAGGTGCAGCCCACGTTGCCCCGAAACCGCCGTTTTCTACAATAATAGAGATAGCGATTTTAGGGTCGTCGACAGGGGCAAAACAAACCAATAGCGAATGATCTCTACGCGGAGGGTTTTCTGCCGTGCCTGTCTTTGCCGCTACGCGAATGCCCGGAACCGACGCTCGGCGGGCTGTTCCTGTCGACGCCGCTTTTTCCATGCCCTCTATCACAGGAAGAAAATATTTTGTGTCAATGCCAACGTATTGACGTGTGGCAAAACGTTGGTTCAAAGAATCCTTGTCCGCAATGGCACGAATGAGATGAGGAGGATAATAATACCCTTGATTGGCAATAATAGCCACCAAGTTTGCCAACTGTGTGGGCGTAGCACATATTTCTCCCTGACCAATGGAAATGGAAATGATAGACGTTGCTTTCCAACGGTTTGCCCCATAAACCTTGTCGTAATAATCGGCAGTAGGAATAATTCCGCTAATCTCATACGGCAGATCACTGTTGAACTTCTGCCCGAAATTTAACTTCCTAATGCGTGTATACCAGTCTTCGTATGCCTCGCGTGTAGATTTGTACTGTTTCCGATTTTCGAGCATGGCAATCAATCCTCGACAATACCACGCATTGCAAGAATGTTGCACCGACCCCGCCACGTCCAACGGAGAAGGGTGTCCGTGACAGCCCAATTTGCGGTTTCCGTAAGCAAAGCCCATCGCACACCCAAAACGTGTGTGTTCGTTAATCGCCTCTGCCTGCTGAAAAACAAGTGCATTCGCCAACTTGAACGTCGAGCCGGGCGGATACTGTGCAATTAAGGCTCGGTTTAGCAACGGCTGGTTCACCGAATCGTGGTGCAGAAGCATATAGTTTTTGCTTCGTTCGCTTCCCACCAGCAACGACGGATCGTAAGAAGGACTTGTAACCAGACACAATATTTCACCTGTCTTAGGTTCTATGGCAACGATGCTTCCGCGTTTCCCCTGCATGAGGCGTTCGCCGTATTCTTGCAGCCGCTTGTCGATAGAAGCCCAAAGGTTAGTCCCCGGCACAGCTGCCGTGTCGTATATGCCGTCGTGGTATTTTCCCTGTTCTCTTCCCAGATTATCCACCAACACAATCTGCTGCCCTTTCATGCCCCGCAACTCCTTCTCGTACGATTTCTCTATTCCACTACGCCCGACGTAGTCGCCGATAGCGTAGTAGCTGTCCGCCTGCATGTCGTTGTGATTGACTTCCGTAATATACCCCAAAGAATGTGCAGCCGCTTTGGTGTAATATTTTCGTATGGTGCGCGGATAGATATAAAACCCTTGAAATTTGTATAGACGTTCCGTCAAAAAAGCATACATCTGAGGTGACAGTCTCCGAGCAAACAAAGAGGGTGCGTATGTAGAGTATTTTTTGGCTTTCGCCAAACGACTTTTGAACTCTTCGGTATCGATGTCTAATATCTTGCACAGTTCTGCGGTGTCCAGATTGCGGATGTTGCGAGGCACGATCATCAGGTCGTAAGAGATTTCGTTGTCTACCAATTTTTCTCCATTCCTGTCGAATATCAATCCCCGTGGCGGAGTAACAATTTTGTATCGATGAGCATTTGCGGTGGCGTACGCAATCCACTTTTCTTCCAACACCTGCAAAGAAAACAAACGGGAAAGGTAGATAATTCCTATCAGGCTAAAAATTGCCAATACCCACCATTTTCTGTTGTCGTATGTCTTTGTCATTGCGTTTCGGATTTGCCTTTGGTTGCTTGTTGAATAATTGTTTTTAATGATCTCTTTTCATCATTTGATTTATAAAATCAACCAACGGCTGCTTTGCCTCCTTCGGACGATCGATCGCCTCCAACGAGGTAAAAGCGTCATTATAATACTTGTTGATAAGATCTTCTGCGTAATTTTTTATTTGATACTTATCATAAATAGCTTTTACAGTAGTAAACTTTTCCTGCCTTTCGAAATGGGTAGAAGAAAAATAAAGTTGTAGCTGTTGCAGATATTCGCCTTGTGCCAGCTCAATCGCTTTAAGCGACATATATGTCTTTTTGTTCTCGGCAATATCCCCTCCGACGTTTTTTCCAAACTTATCCACATCGGCATACACATCTAACAAATCGTCCTGTATCTGAAACGCCAGACCTGTTTTTATGCCAAAGTCATAAATAAGTTGCCTTTCCAGCTCCGACGCTTCGGCAACGATAGCACCTGCTTTCAAACAGGCAGCCAGCATAACGGCTGTTTTCAAACGTGTCATATCAAGATATTGAGCGATGGTAATATCACTTTGTTGTTCAAAGTCCAAATCCCATTGCTGTCCTTCGCAAATTTCGACAGAGGTCTCCGTCAGCAGCGAAACCAGCTCTCGCAGATAATCGCCTTGGTATTTCAGCAAATACTGATACGACTTGGCAAACAAAGTATCTCCCGACAAAATGGCGATATTGGTATTCCATTTCTTGTAAACGGTTTCTTTTCCTCGCCTCAAATCGGCTTTGTCCATAATATCATCGTGTATCAGGGTGAAGTTGTGCAGCATCTCAAAAGCGATAGCGGGATATATTGCCTGTTGCAGGTCGCCACCAAAAAGCTCTGCCGAAAGCAGACACAACTGCGGACGTATCCTTTTGCCGCCCTGTGAGAGGATATACCCGACAGGCTCATACAGATGATGCGGCTCTTGCGACCAATGTAAAGAATCGATATGTTGGTTTATAATTTCTTCCATTTTATTGTTCCCAATTAGATTAAGGCGTGAATACACATAAAAAAAGGCTATTTCATTTAACAAAACAGCCTCTTATATCTTCCTCGCATGATTAATTCAAGGTAAAGCGAATAGGCATATTACATCTTACACGAACAGCTTTACCTCGTTGTTTTCCTGCTTTCCATTTCGGCATCAACTTTGCCAAACGGATAGCTTCTTCGTCTAAACTTGGTGCTCTTCCACGAAGTATATTCACATTGGTTATCCGTCCATCGGGTTCTACTACAAAACTTACCATGACAGTACCTTCTACTCCTGTTTCGCGAGCAATCTTCGGATAGACTACGTTGTCACGCAAAAACTTCAAACGAGCTTCTTCTCCACCCGGAAA
>JAIRTU010000181.1 GCA_031254735.1 Bacteroidales bacterium
AACAAAAAAAGAGGCGTGAAGCCTCTTGTGTAGCGGGAACGAGAGTTGAACTCGTGACCTCCGGGTTATGAATCCGACGCTCTAACCAACTGAGCTATCCCGCCATTATTTTTCGTGTGCAAAGATACGATTTTTTTTTACATGTTTTATCTTCAAATGATAATTATTATTTTGCTGACTGTCAGCAATTATTGGAAATGCGAGGCTTCTACACCGTTATAATTTGGTGTTCGGATAACAGTTCTTTCCCCTGATAACGCAAAAAAAGCTGCACTACGGCAAGTACATCTTTTTCGCAATACGTTACTATCCTGTCAATATCTTTTGTCTGCCAATAAATGTCATGCACCTGACTGCCGTCAATGTCATCTTTGGGAGACGGAATATGAAACAGGGTCGAGAGCAAGTCTAACGAGATATAATGCTTGTAATCGCCAAACTTCCACATTTCCATAGTGTCTAAAAATGTTGTCTCCCAAGGTTTTTTTCCTGCAATATCCAAAATGAAAGGCAGGGGAATGTTTTGCAGCAGCATTCGTCGACAAAGATACGGAAAGTCAAACTCTTTTCCGTTGTGGGCGCACAAGCGGTGATGACTTTTTGAAAAATGATGATTGAGCAAATCGGCAAAATCTTCCAACAACTGCTTTTCATCATCACCAAAAAACGATTTTATTCTCAACACCTCGTTTTTGAGATACGCCACCGAAATGCAAATAACCTTTCCAAATTCGGCATAAATGCCTGCACGTGCGTACAGGGCTTCGGGACTTTGCTCTTCGGTCTGCGACGCCCATTGCATTTTTTTGTCCCAATGACGTTGCATGTTTTCGTCCAAATCGCTGTATGAGGCAGCTGCACCTGTTGTTTCTATATCTAAAAAAAGAATATTCTCCAATGATTGTGTCATAATAATTGTTTTAATCGTTTAAAAAAAAGGTTTATTCTATTGATGTTCAAAGATACGAAATATTACAAAACATCACGTGTTGTCCGCAAAATAATCGTTGTCTGTGTCGGAATGGATTTTCTGTATTTCTTCCAACAGGGCTTCAATGCTGCCGACTTCTTTGGCTTCGGCATTCGGGAAAGATTGAACAACAAAGCGATTGTGATACGAAACCACGTTGATAGCGGCATGTTGCACCACTTCTATCCCGAAACGGTTCAGGGCGTGTTTTGTCCACAAGAGCGGAATTTCTTCTCCCGAAAGCTGTATTTGCAGGTTGCCCATTAATGGTTTTATGGAAAAATGTCCGTCTTTTTGGTCGAAATAAAAAGAATCGTTACCGAAGATTGTTTGAAATTTCCCCGACAGCATCAAATCTTCGGGTATCCCGATTTCAATACCGTTTGGGTGCATCAGCCAGATATTGTCTGCCATTTGTATCGCCAAATCCAATTCGTGGGTCGAGAGGATAAATGTCTTTTGCGTATTGACCGACAGTTTCCGCAGCAACAACATGATCTCTATTCGGTTGGGCAGGTCTAAATGTGCCGTAGGCTCGTCCAGCAACACCAAAGGCGTATCCTGCGTGAGGGCTTTGGCGATAACGGCTCGCTGTTTTTCGCCGTCGGAGATTTCGTGCAGATACGCATGGACTTTGGACGTCAGATTTACCTGTTCGATAGCGGTGAGAACAATATTTTTATCTTCGCTCGACAATGTGCCTGCCCAATTGGTGTAAGGGAAACGCCCCAACGACGCCACATCAAACACCGTCATGTTTTCTTCGTTGACCGTATCGGTGAGGACTAACGAGAAGATTTTTGACCGTTGACGGTCGGACAGTTTTGAAATGGAAACAGTATTTATCAGCACATCGCCAAACAATGGTTTTTGCAGTCCTGCCAACGTCCGCAAGAGGGTAGATTTTCCCGCACCGTTTGTTCCGAGCAAACAGATCAAATGACCCGGTTTTGCCGTCAGGTTCAGCTGTTGTTGCACCACCGATTTTCCGTAGCCGATGGTCAAATTGTGTGTTTGCAAAAGCACTTTTTTCTTTTCTTCCATGATTGCGGCAATTTGTAAGGCTTTTTTCATCGTTTATTTTTCAAGATAATCCAAATAACGGTTGGTGCGCCAATCAAAGCACTGATAGCATTGATCGGTAATGTATATCCCTGACTTGGCAATTGCGTAGCAAGATCGCAAAGCATAAGCAGACAACCTCCGCAGAGCAACACCGCAGGAATGGTAATGCCGTGATTCGAGGTTTTGAACAGTCTCCTCACAAAATGAGGAACGGCAATGCCGATAAAAGCGACAGGTCCCGTAAAGGCGGTAGTTCCTCCCGCCAACAGTGCCGTTGCCAAGATGATCCATATCCTTGTCCGAGAGATGGAAATGCCCAATCCTTTGGCATAATTTTCGCCCAACAGCAGTCCGTTCAACGATTTTTGTATCATCAACACTATCAATATCCCGATTGCAACCACAGGAATCATCACTTGCATATAGTGCCATGTTACCGCCGACAGGCTGCCAAACGTCCAAATGACATACAATTTCAGCGAGTCGGGGTTGCTGTAATTTTGCAAAATGCTGATGAGCGAACCCGCTATCTGTCCCAACATAATTCCAATTATCAACAGCGACACCGCATGACGTATTCTGAAAGAAACCATTAATATCAACAACAAAACCATCACCGAACCTGCTGTGGCGGCAATTACCAAGCCCCAACCGCTTTGAAGCAAGAAAGCGGGAAGCAAAGACCCTGTCATCAAAAAGACGGCAACACCCAACCCCGCACCCGAACTTATCCCCAACACGTATGGTTCGGACAAAGGGTTGCGAAACATGGTCTGCATAATCAGTCCTGCCAACGAGATGGCAGCGCCTGTGAGCAGGGCGGTGATGGCTTTCGGAAGACGAAAGTTGAAGATAATTTCCCGGTACGTGCTTTGTGTTTGGTCGAACAATGCCGACAGCGGAATGGATATGCTTCCCCAAACAATTTCCAACAAAAACAGCACAAGGCACAAAAGGCTCAATCCTGCAAACAGTAATACATTTCGGGAATGCGGTTTCATTATCATTTTAATTTTTGAATATAAAAAGGCTGATAATCGGGTAGCAGTTCGGGGTGCAATGCCCAGATAACATCTGACAATATCCTGTCGGGACGTGCAACGCCGCTTTCCCAAAAGTCGTTAGCCCCTTTTTCTTTCATGCGGGCGTTGAAGTTGTATACCTGTTTGTTTTTCACCGCATCGAACAGCCGATGACGTTCATCTTGGGCGATGAGTTCCTGCAACGACTCCGCCTGTGCATTAAGCCAAACATCAGCGTGCTGCTGATGCAGCAAAACCGTCTCGAAAGACAACGGAAGACTTCCTTTCGAGGTATCGTCGGCATAATAATACCGTCCGCCCGCGTCCAGAAACAGTTTTCCCATAAACACTTTGCCGGAGGGCATATACCATGTCCCTTTGAAGTTTCCGCCTGCAAGAATATCGGGCTTTTCCTCGGCGCTGTTTGCCAACGATTTTGCTTTTTGGTAATTTTCTTCTATTCTGTTGAAAAGAGAGTCTGCCAAAAGGTCTTTATCGTAAAACGAAGCCACAAATTTTATCCATTCCGCACGTCCCAACAGCGTTTCTTCTGTCCATTCCTGATTATATATAAGGTTAACGCCTGCATTTTGCAGTCGCCGCGTATTTTCATCGGCAGAAGAATTATACGAAGTAATCATCAGAGCGTCGGGGTTGAGCAAAAGCAGCCGCTCGAAGTCTATC
Organism: Bacteroidales bacterium; assembly: GCA_031254735.1. The sequence continues at coordinate 3,742 of JAIRTU010000181.1, forward strand.
CGAAAAGCATCGCCCAAATGGACAAGTTGATTTTCTTTGTATTTCCGTTGTAAAATTTCGTTATAAATAATCTCCGGCGAAGTCGATCCCTTTACGGAAGAAAGTTCGTCCAGCAAATGCAGAAACTCGACATGCGTGCAAGACGTTATCCCCAACGACTGCAAAGGGATTTTTATCTTCGTTCCGTCGGAAGGAGTGGCAATGCTGCTGTCTTTTACAAGGTAATAGATCGCCAACGGAATATTGTCTTTCCATGAATGATATACCGTTACCTGTTTGAAATTCGG
>JAIRTU010000188.1 GCA_031254735.1 Bacteroidales bacterium
ACGCTTTTGTATTACGCCGAATTGCAGGTTCAAGACAAGGCGATGAACTTATCCATTGCCGAAACAATGGATAACGCACAGCTTATCAACGAAGAAGAAGAAAGATACAACAGGGTGAACGTACAGGATATTTTTGAGGCAAGCCAAAAAGTGCTGAACGAAGCCTCCTGTTCCACTTTGTACTACAAGGCAAAGAAATAAATTTCGCATAAGAGAACCATGAAATTCTTTTTGGGTTAATTCTTTAAAGGCATGAAACATTTTCAATCGGCTTTGCGTTATCATTTGAGGAAATTAACCAGTATTGTTTAAAATAAATTTAAATGAAAAAAATATGTTTAGTTGCGTTGCTGTTCTTTTTCGTAAAGAATATTTCGGCACAATCGCCCTGTTTAGACGCTATTGTAACCGTGCAGGGAGATACCATAGTGGGCATGCTTGTTTCAAAGACCGACACTTCGTATGCCATAGATAATTACAATTTAATACTTGCTTTTCACAAAGATTTGGTGCAGGAGTACATTCCGTGCTACCGGCAGGCTACCCGATTCGACTTGGCAAGATTAAAGAACCCTGATTATCTCACAGAAAAAGATTTGTTGGTAAACACACCGGGTTATTTTCTTCGTAAAGCGTCTCGCAGCTTTTATCTGGGTCTTTCGATGGATTTGGTGGGGGGCATTGCCATGGGCGTAGCTCTCGGCAACACCAATTCCGACAAAACAACACAGAAATGGGCAACCTTTGCTACCGGAACGACAATCTTTGCGGGCGGTATATTTTTCTTGCTTCGCAGTTTTTATTATGTGGACAAAGCCGGTAAGATATTAGACCTGGAACGTTCGTCCATCTACCTTGAACCAACCAAAGACGGACGAATAGAACTGCGATGGAATTTCTAAGCAAGACCATGCTTCCTTTTCCTTTGTTTGCTTGTCCCTTCTCCGCTTGTTCCCTTTGCCGGAACTGGGATTATTTATAATGGTTAATTGTCAATTGTTAATGGTTAATGACGCTCTGTTGTTTCGACTGTGCGGATTAAACCTTTGAGGTTTTTAAAACCTCAAAGGTTTGAATTAATCACAGTAATCATATAAATCTCATAAATCCCAGTTCAGACAAAATAAATCCCAGTTCAGGCAGCGTGAAAGTCCCCTTTAGTGGATTTAGGGGCAAATTTTAGGGGCGAATTGTTAGGGGAAACAACGAAACGAATTAAGCACAGACGACACAGCAACGCGTCATTAACAATTGACAATTATTTTTGTATCTTTGCAGGTTCATAATAAATTGATACCATCCATTTTTTATGCAGAAAAAAGAAAGAAAAGTTAAGATAATGATTGGCTCAACCGTTTATGGGTTTGAAGATCAGCTATCGCAGATTGCAGCCCAATTAAACACATTGGGATATGATGTGATATGTTCGCATTATGGAACAGTGAAAGTTAATCCCAATCTTTCCAACATAGATAATTGCATTCATGCGGTGAAAGAATGCGATTTATTTTTGGGCATAATCAGGCCTTTTTATGGGACAGGAAATATCAAAGAAAAGAATATTACATTTGAAGAAATCAAAAAAGCGATAGAACTGAAAAAGCCTTATTGGTTTCTGGTACACAGAGACGTGGTTTTTGCTCGACAACTATTCAAAAAAATGAAATTGAAAAGCGGAGATGAAGTTGTAATTGACGACAATAAATTTTTTGATAAAAGAAGTATCGAAGTGTATGAATATGTGATTAAAAATCATCTCCCTGTTACTTTGCGGAATGGTAATTGGGCGCAAGAATTTTATCGGTTGGACGAAATGATGATTTATATAAATGCTCAATTTTCGGATAAAACATTTATTAATCAGGTGTTAACTCAAACAAATATAGGAAATGGATAGTAGTTTTATCATAGAAAACCTGATTAAACAGGAAGAAGGCTTGCGGTTGGAATTTATAAAACAACCCAATGTTGATGCAATAGCAAAAACAATCACAGCATTTATTAATACGCAGGGCGGAGATTTAATTATTGGCGTTGATGATGATAAAACGGTTGTCGGCGTTGGTGATGCTTTCGATCAAGTGGATACGATAAGAACTTTTTTGGTCGAAAATATAAAACCCACTGCCCCAATTTCTGTTCAAGTAATTGAATATGAGAAAAAAGAAGTTATTTTAATCAGTGTTTGGGAAGGTGCAAAAAAACCGTATCTATGTAATGGCGTTATTTATAACAGAAAAGGAAAAACATCAATAATACCTGATACCGAAGAACTTTCAGAGATTATCTCCGAACGCAAAAAGTCTGATTTTCATTGGGAAAGAATGCCTGTTTTGGGTGCGGAACTATCCGATTTGGATAACAGTCAGATAGAAAAAACAATTCTTCATTATAAAGAGTATAAGCAAGATGCCGTTATTGACGACATAGAAGATTTTTTGATACAAACAGGATTAATCCAAAATGGCAACATTACCAACGCCTGCATCATTCTTTTTGGTATCACTCCCATTCGCTTTATCCCTCAATCAAGAATACGATTAACATTATATCCGACAGACAAAACCACCAACGAATTTATTGATGACAGATTTTTTGAAGGAAATATATTTGATAATATCGAAAAAATATTCAATTACTTGGACATAATATATGGTAAAACGTACCATGTAAATAATCTTATCCGAGAAGAAAGACCAAATTATCCGGCATTAGCGCTTAGAGAAGGCATCATGAACGCTATTGTTCATCGAGATTACCATTCTGTAAAAGGGTTTATGCAGGTATCTATTTATTCCGACAGAACAGAAATTAGCAATTATGGCGGACTGCCGAAAGGAATTACTATTCCTGAACTGAAAATAGAACATAATTCCATTTTAAGAAATCCTGACATTGCACAGATTTGTTTTTACAGGAAATACATCGAAATGCTTGGCAGTGGCACGCTAAGAATGATAAAAGACTGTAAATCGAATAAATACAAAATCCCTGTTTGGACGGATAAAAACGATATTACCACCGTTGTTTTTCCGAATGTCTCTCACAATAAGAAAGATAAGAAAATAGCAAAGGAATTAAGTGAGAAAATAAACGAGATTGTAATCAATGCCATTGAGGGATTAAGTGAGGGATTAAATGAGGGATTAAATGCTATAAAAGACACACATACAGCATGTTCCGATTTTGGAAATGAAGAATTAAACGAGAAACCAAGTGAGGGATTAAATGAAGTAAAAGACAGATATAATAAAATTCTGTTGGTTCTTTTCGGTAAAAATGGCATTCAGATGACAGATATAGAAACCTTAACCGGTATTCCTTACAAAAGTCTTGAAAGATATATCAAGATACTTAGAGATAAAGGTATCGTTGAACGAAAAGGGTCAAAGAAAACGGGAGGCTATCATTTAAGTGAAGAAATAAGAAAAAAGCTAATAAAATAAAGATACCGAGACGAAAGAGCCTCATTAACCATTAACCATTATTTTGGGCGTTTGGGTTTGGGTTTCTTTCTTCTGTTGGGGTTGCGTTTGAAGAGTTCGCTGAACTTATCGAAGTCTTTGGAGTAAGACAAACCCATTCCTTGCGAATAATTGGCAGAAGTAGATGCCGCCGATTGCAAAATATCCTGTTGATTGGTAACGTTAAACGCTTTCAAGCGGAGAGAGCCGTCTTGGGTAAGTTTGTAATCAGCCATAAAATCGCCCAGCACACGGTCTTGGCTTTCCATATCTTGCCGTTCGATGATACCAAAGCTGGTCGAGATAGTCAGTTTATCGTTGAAGAAAGTCCCGCTCACGTCCATGCTGTATTCGCTTTCGGTGAGTTCGTCGCCCGGTCGGTAGTTGCCCCGAACATTAATATTGGGGACAAGGTTGGTTACAAAACGATTCATTTGATACGAAACTATTTCGCTCAACGAATAGGTCAAGCCGGTGTTGAGGGTGGAGGAGGTAGATGTTTCGTTTTGTGTTTCAAACATGCCGAGCAGCAAGACATTCACCATTTGACGTACCATTTCTTCCCGATTGCTGGTGTCGATGTTGCTGTAAATAAACGATTTTGTAAACTCGTCGGCGTCGGGCAGTTCAAAGGTAAAAGAAAAATCGGGACGGATAAGCTGTCCGCTCAAACGGAGGATATTGTTCACCGAGTACGGTCTTCGTCTGACGGTGGTTTCTGCGGGGTCGACAGGGATAGACACTTTCCCCGCCAAAACCGCTTGTGCATGTATCGTCCCCTGCATGGGATCGCCGTTGAAACTTATCACACCACCATTTTGCAACTTGAAAATGCGGGTGAAAATATCGCCCCACGCCAAATTAAATTCTCCGCTTGCAATGGTATAGTTTCCAAACAGCGAAAAGTCGTTGTTTGCGTCCAAAATAAGTTCCATAGCCGCCGCACCTCTTCCGACGATGGTTCCGCCAATGGAAGGGTCAAGCACCACCCGCACCAACGCATCGGGTGTGGCATTTATTCTAAGGTTGAGCAGCAGCCCCGAACTGCGTATTTTATCGCTTATCGCGGCATCTGTCTTTGTTGATTCGGGGGCGACAAAAGAGATGAAATTGCTTTCGGTGGCGGTGATACTCCAATCCAGCGAAAGCGTAATGTCGGTCATCGGGTTGGTGGTAACTTCGGCAGAGATAGTGATGGCGTCGCTCACCTTTCCGTAAATGGTGGCGTTTCCTGTTCCGAATGCCGTTCCGTAAAACAGATTATTGTCTTTTGCATGGGTTTTCAACACCGATAAATTGTTGGCGGTCAGCCGCAGATTCAAGCCAAAGTTCCGCAAGCGATCGTGTGTGATGATTCCGTCAACCGTGCCGTTTCCGTTATAAGCGTCTCGAAAGTGAATGTTTTCAAATACAAACCCTGTGTTGACAAATTTAACATTGCCTTCATCGATAAAATATTCTGTTTTCAGAAAGTCAACGCCCAAAATGCCGTGTTTGAGTGTTGCCTGTCCTTCCAGCTTCGCATTGGAAAGGTTGCCCTTAAACGTCAGTTGCCCGCCGGCGATACCTTCTACTTTCGAGGCAAAAGAACTCAGATACGGCTCTAAGAATTTAATGTTCAAACTGTCTATATCGCCTGTGAGGTCGATATATCTCCGCTTCGGGTCGAAATTGCCGCCGATTGTCAAAAGGGAAATATGTTTATTTCTTTCTCTGAATAAAGATGCGTGGATTAATAATTTCTGTTGAATGTTGTTCCAAATGGTATGCCCTTCCAAAAAGCCCATTTCTACATTATTAAAATGAAAATTATCTACGGTAAGTCTTGATCCGAGCGCCATTCCCGAAGCGTTAGGCACTAATGCACCGTTTCCGTTGGCAATGCCGTTTAACTGTATCTGAAAACGATCCAGAAAAATATTAAACAAGCCTAAATCTATTTCTTTAAAAGCAAACAAAATGGCGTCGTCGCCTCTGTCGGTAGTGCCGCTATGCACAACAATCGATTTCCCGCCTTCTGCCTGCAAACCGAAATTGCGGACAAAGATACTGTCTTTGGAATAATACACATAGTTGGACGTGTCGAAGAGGAACGTTTGATTTTCCCACACAATAGAGCCGTTGTTGAGTACAAATTCCATTTTCAACCTGTCCATATCCACAAAATGAACAGAACCCTCCAACAGCACATCTTGCAACATGTTTTTTTGATTGCCCATTGCCGTAATCAGATATTCCACCACATTGTCCGACACGTCTGCCTGCAAATTGAACGACTGAATGGTGGGCAACGTATCTTTTATCGAGGCATAAAACGCATCGCACGCCACGTCCAGATCGAGCATGCGGGGAGATTGTTGGTTGTCGATAAGCACCTTATCCAATCGCATTTTCCCTTCAACAATCAGTTGAGGGACGCTCACCGAGAGGTTGGAGGTGTTTTTGTGCTGGTCTATCGACAAAGAAGCCGTTATCCCTTTGGTAATATCTAATTGAGGAACAAAATGACGCAACAGCGGAATGGATTTCTTCAAATGTACCATCAAATTGAATTGTTGAGGAAATATTTCCTGCGTAATATCGGCTTCGGGGGGTGAAATCATGTTGGACAGCTGTGCGTGTACATTTTCCTGCACCGATTTATAGGCTTGGAGATAGGTGAATTTCCCTGCCAAATCAATCGACAGCACCTCCGAAAACAGGGTGATGTCTTTGGACGGATATTCATGCTGTTTTGCATGCAACACAAAATCGGGGAAAGGATACTCTATATTATTTTCTCGATAAACAATATCTTTCATCACCACTTCGCCCTGAAAATGCTCAACGTCTTTTCCTGCAATATTAATGTCGACAAATGCCGAAACAACCACATTCGAGTCGGGGTGAAAGAGTTTAAAGCTGCTCAGATCAACGGCGTTGAACGTGGCTTCAAAATCGTAATACGGTTCTTTTTGGTTGAGGTCGATCAATCCTGCAAAGTCAAAATCCAAATCTTCATCGTTGCAACTCACTTTTCCCTCAAACTGTCTGGAAAGGAAATCGCCCGAAACATGAATGTTTTCAACGGTATTTCCTCTGTACGTAACGGCAGAAAGAGTGGTTTGCAAGCTCATATTCATATCGTCAACCGTAACGCCTTCGCCTTTGACCTGTGCTTGAAGACTGACCTTTTCCAAGTCTTGAAAATCAATCAATCTTCCCAATTCCAAATTGTGTACCTGCAATTTTCCGTCGTAAGAAACAGGTTTGGAACGATGATTAAACATCAACTCGCAGGAAGCATTGCCCGCACCGGTGGCAAAACTTGCGTCGGCAAAAAAGTTGTCGTACAACCCCAAGAAATGTCCTCGCACCTGTACCCAATTGATTTTCGGGGCAATGTCGGGCAGCGATATGTTTACATTTTGAGGAAGAATGAACGTGGAAAGATCAATGACATTGGTTTTCAAATTCCGAATGTCGAAGTCGATAAAAGTGTCTTCTATTTTCGGCAGACCGTTCAACGCAATGTCGCCCTCTATTTTGGTGTCTCTTCCGTAGCGGAGGTTCAGGTTTTTAATTTTAAAATCGACAATGGGTCCTTTTGCCGAAGCAGAGAAATATATCCGGTTTCTCATTCCTTTGAACGAAGGGACAAAATATTGCAAATCTTCCATATTAAAATTCCCTTTCTGCACATCTGTATCGAAAGAGACCTTGCGGATAAAGTCGGAATAATCGCTGTAAGCCGTGTGATATATGCGAAAATCGAGGTTTAGCTCGCTTTTGTTTTTTGTGATAATATTTGCCCCCAAACACTGCAAACCCGATTTTGCAACGATCAAATGTCCGTCAAGATGTTCTACCTCAAACCCCGAACGTTCTCTTGCCGATAACGCCCGAATGTGGAAATTGAGGCTGTCTCCGACAATTAAAAGACGGTCTAATTTCAAATCAATATCTTCGATAATCATGTTGGAATAGTTCCACACGCCGTTTTTGTCTTCTTTTGCGGTGTTGTCGTTGCGAAATTGAAACCGTCCGTGTTTGAGTGTCAGCAAAGGAAGATCGATAATGCTGCTTGTTTTTTCTTTGGGACGAACAAAATCAATGAAGAATTGAATGTTGAGTGCGGTATCCGATTCGTATTTCCGCAATATCACATCGGGTTCTTCCAACACGATGTTGCGTATTTCGACGTCGGCGTCTTCGGTGTTGAATGTCGGGAAACTCACACTGCCTTTTTTTGCCGAAATTAAATTGTTGCCGTACAAATCGTTCATCTGAATATCTTCCAACAATATATTCAGATTGAAATCAACACGCAATTTGCCGATAGAGACTTCGGTTTGCATTTTTTCCGACAAAACC
>JAIRTU010000238.1 GCA_031254735.1 Bacteroidales bacterium
ACAGGATTAACATTCTTCAAATAACATTGAACTCCTAACGGAGTTCCGGTTGAGGTGTTGCGCTCTTTACCCCTAACTACGGCTTCGCCTTGCAAGGGGTTATCCAAATTGAAGTCCTATCGGACTTCTCTTGCTGTTTGAGCCGGTATTAATGTGGTGAAAATCAAACCTGTGATGTTTCAAAAACCACACAGGTTTATTCCCGCACGTACAAAAGAACCGTTCCGTTTGTCCGGAGGACAATATTTTCATAACCGCAGGTCGCTGACCTGTGGAAAAAGACACACCAACCAACCACTGCCCGGAAGGCAGGACTAAAAATACCGGTATTTATTTCTCCCCACAAATAATGATTCGCTCAAACGTATTATCCCTATCAATAGGGATAGGCGGCTTTGGGAGATACTTTTACCTTTGTTCGCTTAAAACTTTTAACATAATGATGAAGAAAATCAAGAAAAGAATTATACTCTCAACAGTGGCAGTCGTCGTGATTGCGGGATTGGTAACAGGATTTATATGTGGAAACAAAGTGAAAATTGCCATGGTCAATTTCCCGAATTTCCAATACGCCAAAATGGTAAAGTCGAACAACAATAACTTTATCGAGTTAAAACAGTTGACCATAGACGATTTTAAAAAGCTCAAACGCTACGATGCGGTTTTTATCTTTGGCATGGGTATCCGCATGACCGACGACCATCGTGCCGTGTTGGAAGACATCAAAAACAAAGGGATTCCTGTTTATTCCACCGCCGTAACCGACCCCGTTAACAACATTTCCACGCTGGATTCCATACAGGAAAAGCAGGTGGCGGCGTATATCGGCAATGGCGGCAAAAAGAATTATTGCAACCTGTTCAACTATGTACGTAAAGATATTATCGGGAAAAAATTGTTTAACAAAGAGGTAGACAAACCGGTGGAGGTGAGTTCCAATGTTTTGTTTCATCTGGAAGAAGAAACCGCTTTTAGTACGGTGGAAGAGTTTGAAGCCTACTACCGCAAAAATGCGTATTACAAAGAAGGATCGCCCAAAGTGGCGATTATCTGCGGCATGACCGGTCCTTTCGACGCCGACAAAGGGTATTTGGATTCTTTGATTATTTCGTTGGAAAAACATAATTTAAATGTGTACCCGCTGTCGAGTGTGGTGAACCGCTTTGAGTTTTTGGAACAAATCAATCCCGATGCGGTGATATATCTTCCCCACGGTCGTTTGTTGATGGGACAAGCCGAAGAAGGCGTTCGGTGGTTGGAAGAGCGTGATATTCCGTTGTTTTGTCCGCTCACCCTGCATGTTACTTCCGACGAATGGGCAGAAAGCAAGCAGGGTATGATAGGCGGTTTTTTAAGTCAAAGTGTGGTTCAGCCCGAATTGGACGGCGGAATATTGCCTTTTGCCCTTTTTGCCCAAGAGACAGATAAAGAGGGTTTGTATTCTTTTCAGCCGATACCTCGCCGTTTGCAGCAGTTTACCAACACCGTTGCCAATTATTTGGCGTTGAAAACCAAACCCAACAAAGATAAAAAAATCGCCGTCTATTACTACAAAGGAGCCGGAAACAATGCCATGAGTGCCTTTGGTTTGGAAGTGATTCCGTCTTTGTATAATTTTTTAAAAGCTTTGCAGAAAGAGGGATATACGGTGAAAAATCTGCCTGCAAGCGTTAAAGAGTTCGAGAAGATGATAATGGAACAGGGACCTGTTTTCAACAGTTATGCCGAAGGAAATATTCACCGCTATTTGCAGTCGGGTTATCCTGCGTTGGTATCGGCGGAAGAATACGATTTGTGGCTCAAAACAAGACTTCTGCCCGCACAGTATAAAGAATTGACCGATAAACACGGCAAAGCACCCGGCAGTTTTTACACCACCGTTCACCAAGACAGGCATTGTATTGCCGTTACCCGCATCGACATGGGAAATATTGTCTTGCTGCCTCAACCCACACAGGGAACGGGAGAAAATACTTTTGCTGCCGTTCACGGAGACAATCCTGTGCCGCCGCATCATTATGTTGCTTCGTATTTTTGGTCTCAAAACGGTTTTAATGCCGATGCGATGATACATTTCGGCACGCATGGTTCGCTGGAATTTATCCCCGGCAAGCAGGTAGCTCTTTCTTCTGCCGATTGGACGGATATTTTGGTGGGAGAAACGCCTCATTTCTATTATTATACCATTGCCGACGTGGGCGAAGCCATTATCGCCAAACGCAGAAGCTATGCCACCACCGTTACGCATCTTTCGCCTCCGTTTATCGAAACCGATTTGAGAAAAAATATCACACATTTGCAAGAAGATATTCGGAAATATTTAGAAACAGACGCCAAAAACGAATCGTTGAATTTAAAAATAAAAACACAGGCAGTCAAAATGGGATTGCACCGCGATTTGAAGTTAGACAGCCTGTTGAATATTCCGTACAGCGAAGAAGAAATTGTTTCGATAGATAATTTCGCCGAAGAGCTTTGCAACGAGAAGATAATCGGCGGACAGCATATTTTGGGCATTCCTTTTGAAGAACGCAAAATTCAATCTTCCGTCGAACTTATGGCTTCCGATCCCATCGCTTACAGCGTGGCAGCGTTAGACAAAATGAAAGGAAAAGTTACGCAAAAACAATTGGACAGCAAACCGTATTTTTACAAGAATTACAGTGTTCCCGCACAAAATATTGTCAAAAGATTATTAGCCGGTCCCGCGTTAAACACCGACCATGTCTTGGTTTCGTTGGGGATTTCGCAAGCCGATCTGCTCAAAGCACGAACTATCAACGAGCAAATGCAACCCAAAATGAACCGCATGATAACCGCCATGATAGACCAAGCCAAAAAGCAAAAAGGAAAACTGCAACACCCTGCCGGCATTGCCAAAGACGGCGAAATGCCCGACTTCGTGAAAAAACGTATCGAAGAACGCAAAGCCAAAGAAAAAACAGAAGACGCCAAACGTGTGGAAGAAATGAAGAAAGAATCGGAAAAGAATGCCGTTCCGAAAGAAGACCGCGAATTTGCACAGGCTGTTTTGGCTATCGAGACCACCATCAACAACGTGAATAATTATCGCGAAGCATTAAAAGAAAGTCCCAAAACAGAACTGACGGCAATGCTTCACGCACTCGACGGCGGATTTGTCAAACCGTCTTCGGGCGGCGATTTTGTAGCAAACCCCAACGCCATTCCGACAGGACGAAATTTGTATGCCATCAATGCAGAGGCAACGCCCACACCGCAGGCTTGGGAAAAAGGAGTGGCGCTGGGCGAAGCTCTTTTGGAAGATTATCTCAAAAAACACAACAACACCTGTCCGCAAAAAGTGAGTTTCACGCTTTGGTCGGGAAGTTTTATCGAAAGCGAAGGTGCAACCATTGCCCAGATATTATATCTGTTGGGAGTAGAGCCTGTTCGTGATCAGTTTGGTCGTGTGTTGGATATTCGTCTGATACCCGAAAATGAATTGGGACGACCGCGTATCGATGTTGTGGTGCAGACGTCGGGACAGTTTCGCGATTTGGCGGCATCTCGCCTGTCGCTTATCCAAAAAGCAATCGACATGGCGGCAGAAGCCAACGACAAAGGACAAAATTATGTGGCAAAAGGAAAAGAAGACGCCGAGCGTGTCATGCTCGAAAAAGGATTTTCGCCCAAAGAAGCCCGCGAACTGTCTACTACCCGTATTTTCGGCGGATTGAACGGCATGTCGGGAACAGGAATCACCGCTATGGCAGAAAGCGGCGACCGTTGGGAAGAAGAATCGGAAATAGCAAAAGTCTATCTCAACAATATGGGTGCTGTCTACGGCAGCGAACAGCGTTGGGGCGACTTCAAAGAAGGCGTGTTTGAAGCGGCTTTGCAGCATACCGACGTTGTGATACAACCTCGTCAAAGCAATACGTGGGGGGCGTTGAGCCTCGACCATGTGTTTGAGTTTATGGGCGGAATCACCCTCACGGTACGCAATGTTACAGGAAAAGACCCCGATAATTATTTCAACGACCTCCGCAATCATTATCATGTGCGTCTTCAAGACTTGAAGTCGGCTATCGGGGTGGAAGCCCGCACCACGCTTTTCAACCCCGCTTATATCAAAGAACAGATGACAGGGGCAAGTTCTGCTGCCGGTTTTGCCGATATTTTCCGCAACACCTACGGCTGGAACGTGATGAAACCCGATGTGATAGATAATGAACTCTGGAATGAAATATACGATACCTATATCGAAGATAAACACCAATTGAATATTCAATCATTCTTCGAGGCAGAAAA